>CAZSBW010000456.1:0-2892 GCA_964604815.1 uncultured Salinivenus sp.
GATGACCCGCAAGGGGCCCCTGTGAAGAAATCGACTGAGATCTTCCTGGGAATCTCGGATTCCCCGGTCCACTGAAATTCGCCAAAACTCCCGCTCCGCCCTTCGGTTGGAGCGGTCGAACAAGGCGAATTTCGATCGTTTCTGGGAATCTGAGATTCCCTTCCTTCAGATCTCCAAGACGCCGATTTCTTCGAGGCCGGAAAGGACTTTCTTCCGCACCAGAAAGCCCACCGGCATCGGGACGGCGTCCGGTGATTAATCTCAAAAAGGCACACAGATTGCCAGAGTCGAGGAATCTTTCCGATAGATCGCGAGAGCGATATTCGTACTCGTACTCCTCTGAATTTGCGTATACGCAGGATTCAGGGAGATTCTTCGACTCCCTCCTCTCACTGTTCGTCGGTCGCTCAGAATGACTTTTGAACTAACGTACTTCTTCGGGTCTACTTAGGCTGAAGAGGAGGCCCATTTGAGGATTCGACGTTCGACCTGTACCCTTGCTTTGGATCGATGTCTCCAGAATCGACACCACTGCTTCCAGCGACATGGAGTCCTGGCTTCGATGGGCCCGCCGCATTGACCGGGTTAGCGAGCGCTCGGGATGGGGGCTGTACTGGCTCACCCTCGGGATGGTGGGGATAGGGGCCTTCAACGCCATCGCCCGGTACCTCGACAAGTATACGGGACTTGGGTTGAGCTCCAACATGTGGATCGAGTTGCAGTGGTATCTCTTCAGCTTCGTCTTTCTGCTTGGGGCCGCCTACACGCTGAAGTACGACGATCACGTGCGAGTAGACGTGTTCTACAGCTGGCTCTCACGCCGGGGCAAGGCCTGGGTGAATCTCCTCGGAACGGTGCTTTTCCTCATTCCCTTTTGCGCCGTGGTGCTGTGGATGTCGATCCCGTTTGTCACCAACTCCTGGGCCATTCTCGAAGGCTCGCCCGACCCCGGCGGTCTGCCGCGCTACCCGATCAAGACGGTCATTCCGCTGGCGCTCCTGCTCGTGATGATGCAGGGCGTGTCCCTGATGATTCGGGAGGTGGCGGTATTGCGAGGCGTGGAGGTGGAGGAGGAAGGGGCCGACGATGAATCGCGACCGCGGATCGGATGAGAAGTCGACGTGGGCGGGGGGCAGAGGACGGGAGCGTGGAGCAAAGAGGGGGGAGGAAAGAGCATGACCCTTCCTTCGCGTACTCTTGAACAGCCGACGGAATTGAGCGAATGGGTGTCGACGTTTTGGCTCCTCTCATGTTTGCTGGGGCCCTCCTGCTCATCTTTTCCGGGTATCCGGTGGCCTTCGCGCTTGGGGGGACGGCGCTTTTGTTTGCCGGGATTGGGGTGGAGGCCGGCGTGCTGAACTGGACGCTGCTTCAGGCGATGCCGTCTCGCATCTTCGGCATCATGTCGAATTTTATCCTGCTGGCGGTGCCCTTCTTCATCTTCATGGGCACGATGCTGGAAAAGTCGCGTCTGGCCGAGGATTTGCTCACCACCATTGGGCAGCTTTTCGGGGTCGTGCGGGGCGGGCTGGCCGTCGCCGTCGTGTTCGTGGGGGCGTTGTTGGCGGCGGCGACCGGGGTCGTGGGGGCCTCGGTGGTCGCGATGGGTCTCATCTCGATGCCCGTCATGCTCCGCTACGGCTACTCGGGGGAACTGTCGTCGGGCGTCATTACGGCGTCGGGGACCCTCGGACAAATTATTCCGCCGAGCATCGTCCTCATCGTTCTGGCCGATCAACTCGGCATCAGTGTGGGCGACCTCTTTATTGGGGCGCTGGTGCCGGGCGTGGCGCTGGCGTGCCTGTACGCGCTCTACGCAGGCGGCGTGGCGCTCGTCCGGCCGGAGAGTGCCCCCGCTCTGCCGGAAGAGGCCCGAGACATTTCGGCCACGCGCCTGCTGAAGCGGGTTCTGTTCGTGATGCTGCCCCCGCTGGTGCTGATCGTCCTCGTGCTCGGCAGCATTTTTCGCGGCGTCGCCACGCCCACCGAGGCCGGGGCGCTCGGGGCCGTGGGGGCGATTGCTCTTGCGGCCGTGAACAGGCGACTGTCGATAGAGGCCCTGCGCGAAACGATGGGCGAGACGATGCGCCTGACCTCGATGGTCATGTTTCTCCTCGTCGGCTCCACGGCCTTCTCGCTCGTCTTCCGCGGGCTGGGCGGCGACTTCTGGATCGAGGAGCTTCTCACCAACCTGCCGGGCGGGGTCATCGGCTTTTTGATCGTGGCCAACCTGTCGATCTTTCTCCTGGGCTTCTTTATCGACTTCTTCGAGATTGCATTCATCATCATTCCCCTCCTCAAGAGCCCGGCGGCGCAACTGCTGCCGCCCGACTTTGGCGCCACGGCCAGTGCGGCGCTCGTGTGGTTCGGGGTCATGGTGGGCATGAACCTGCAAACCTCCTTTCTCACGCCGCCGTTCGGCTTTGCGCTCTTTTACCTGCGGGGCGTGGCCCCCGACGAGGTGTCGACCATGCAGATTTACCGGGGCGCTGTGCCGTTCATCCTCATTCAGGTGGGCGGCCTCATTCTCATGATGCTCTACCCGGAGATGGTGACGTGGGCGCTGTAGGGAATCGGGCCGGGCGACTGCACGTTCAAACGTCATCCGACTGATGGGGGCTCGCATGTCCACGTTCTCTCGGAGGGCCGGTCCCTGGTGCACTAGCAATCGGTCTCTTTGGGGTCAGAAGCTCTCTTGGTAAAACGTAGCGAGCGAATATGCGGGGATGTCGCTCTTGAACGACCATTTCGCTGAATTCGGAGAGATTCACTCCAAGAGCACTTGCACCAGCGGCATGACCTACGGCCCCTACGCAGCGCCTCGGCTTTGGCGATCTTGTGGCTTTGTGAGATTAAGCGCCGGATGGAGCCCTTGGTGTCAGATGAGGCAGC
>CAZSBW010000457.1:0-2871 GCA_964604815.1 uncultured Salinivenus sp.
CGTGTCCGAGATCACGGTCAGCAAGAAGTACCGCCAGATTGCCGACGCACTGGACCTGACGACGGCAATGGCACCTGTGGACTCGGAATCGGCCTCTTCCCAGCTCGACATCGGTCGCAACCGGGCGGCCCGCAAGTACAACGTCAGCGAGTTGGTGCGGCGGGTGCTGTGGGGAATCGGCTTCTACCTGTTCCGGTACAGCCCGCGCCTGCTGTACGGCTGGCGCCGGATGCTCCTCCGCGCCTTCGGGGCGTCGGTGGGAAACCACGTGCGCATCCACCCGTCCGCAACTATCTACTTTCCCTGGAACTTTTCGATCGGCGACTGGAGCTCGATCGGTCAGGATGCGATGGTCTACAACCTTGGTCCCATCACGATCGGAGAAAAGGTAACGGTGTCGCAGCGGGCGCACCTCTGTGCGGGGACGCACGACGCGAGCGATCCGGAGATGCCGCTCCTGAAGCCGCCCATTGAGGTAGGCGATCAGGCCTGGGTCTGTGCGGATGCCTTCGTGGGCCCCGACGTGACAGTGAGTGAGGGAGCGGTGGTGGGAGCCCGGGCCGTGGCCGTGAACGACGTGGCGGCGTGGACGATTGTCGCGGGGAATCCGGCGCGGTTTGTAAAGGAGCGAACGCTTTCCGACGCGTCTTCGTAACCGCCTCTACTGCAACATTGATGAACTGCCGGGCGAAGGCCTTCTCGACGACGCGACGGCCCGGCGCATCTTGCAGCGCACCCGACGCCCGCTCGTCAAAACCCATTCGTGGCCGGGGTACCAGCAGGGCTTTCTCGACAGCCACGACGGCGGGCTGGATCGGGGGTGGGTGGACTGGCTCGACGAACACGCCACGGTCTTCTACGTCTACCGCGACGGGCGCGATGTGCTCTGCTCCTACCAGCTGTTCCGGCAGAGCTTCGATCCCGACGCCTGCGGCCCGGTCGGGGCCTTCCTGCGGGGGACCGAAGGCGGCACGAATCGGGTGCGGCGGTGGGCCAACCACGTGCGGGCCTGGCGGGACCGGTCCAACGTGCACCTGGTGCAGTTCGAGACGATTCTGAACGATCCCGAATCGGTGGTTCGACGCGTCGGAACGGTTATCGGGGAAGAGCCGGTGTTGACGGAGCCGCTGCTCCCGACGCCGTTCTCGTCGATCTGGGACAGCCGGCGGGCGCGCCTGTTCGGCGTGCGGCCCGAGAGCACGGCCATCATCAACGGCGAGAGCCAGGACTGGGAAGACGCCTTCACGGCGGAGGACCGTGTGTTCTTCCACGAACAGGCGGGTGACCTGCTCCTCGATCTCGGATACGAACCCTCCGCCGACTGGGTGTCCCGTTCCGCCTCAACGAACACATCGGTTCCATAGAGGAGAAGCCTTCAGGTACCTGGACCTCCGCGCTCATTTCCCTATGATCTCCGTCCTCACCTTCACGTTGAGCGAAGGGCAGTAGCGGCTGGAGGCAGTGCGATTGGGGTCGTATCGTCCTTCTGGTGTCCATTTGCAGGTACCCCGGCAGTTCTGTGATGCTCCCGAACGCCGAAGAGGCCCACGTCGAGCGCAAGAAGGTCGTCGAGTACCTGCTGAACGTAGATCATCCCGACGCACGAGGAAAGGCACATGCCTTCCACCAATACGGATTTCGCTCGTCGAGGTGGAAAAAGTTCGCACGGGCGCTCCGAAACCACGCTCTGCAACATCCGGTGGCGGACACAAACACGACACCGTTCGGTATGAAATACGTGATCGAAGGTCCGATCCAGGCTCCAAACGGGGAGGACCTTCATCTCCGTTCGGTCTGGATCACCGAAGCGGAGGCTGCCGCCCCCCGACTCGTCACTGCTTATCCAATTGATGCGTCTGAGACGGATGATTCGCGAACATGATCGCATCGTTCTCGAGAATGATCTCCCCGACGAAGAGTTGTACGCGGGAGATGTCGGGACGGTCGTCCACGTGTACGAGGAGGGTAGGGCCTACGAGGTCGAGTTCTGCACACTGAACGGAGACACCGTGGCGGTTGCCACCGTAGAGGGCGACCACGTACGACCGACGGAGAAGGATGATGTTACGCATGCCCGCCCTCGTTCCCGGCCGGCAGGACAAGCGTAGTCTTCTCGCCCCCGTCCCGGTCCGGAACCGTTCCGTGCGTCCCGCTCCAACGCTCTGTTCTGAACCCATTTCAGCGGGGGAGAAGGACGGGCCCGTTGAACTTGGAGGCATCTTTCTTACGTCACCGCCATGATCTCCGTCCTCATCCTCACCCTGAACGAGGAGATCAACATTGCCGAGTGTATCGACTCGGTCGCGTGGGCCGACGACGTGCTCGTGCTCGACTCCGGCAGTGAGGATCGCACCGTGGAGATTGCGAAGGAAAGGGGCGCGCGGGTGATGCACCGGCCGTTCGACACCTTTGCCAGCCAGCGCAACTACGGCCTGCAGGAGGGAAACCTCCAGTATGACTGGGTGCTCCACCTCGACGCCGACGAGCGCGTGACCCCGGCGCTACGGGACGTGCTGCAGGAAAAGGCGCCGCACGCGGCGATGCGGGCCTACCGCGTGCCGTCGAAGCTCATCTTTCGCGGCACCTGGCTCAAGTACTCCGGCATGTACCCGACGTACCAGGTGCGATTTGGGCGGCGCGACGCGCTCACCTTCGAGCAGGTGGGACACGGCCAGCGGAGCGCTCTGGCCCCCGACCGGGTGGGCACCCTCGACGAGCCGCTGCTGCACTACGCCTTTTCGAAGGGCATTGCCGACTGGTTCGAGCGTCACAACCGCTACTCAACCGACGAGGCGAGGCACGCGCTGGAAGTACGCGAGGAATCGATCGATTGGAGCGGACTCGTGTCCGGCGACGCTCAGCGTCGACGGC
>CAZSBW010000458.1:0-2862 GCA_964604815.1 uncultured Salinivenus sp.
TCCGCCTCGACGGCCTCCAGCCCGAGGTGATCGACCTCGAAAACGGCCGCTGGTCTGTTGATGACTGCCTCGTCCACGACGAGACCTCGCAGGAGCTGGCCGACCTCCTGAGCCGAATGTCGTGGCAGGAAGACGCTGAGGACGGCATTCCCCGCCTGGACGAAACGCCCATGCCCCGCCCGTTCGGCGTCCTGCGGCGCGCGGACCGCCCCACTTACGAAGACCTCATCCACGACCAGCTCACGGCGGTCACGGAGGAGAAGGGCGAAGGCGACCTCGACGAACTCCTTCACGCCGGCGATACATGGACGATTGAGTAGAAGCGCGGACCCGGCGAGAGCCGACACTTCTTGACGTTCTCACGACGACCCACCGTGCCCTCGACAGGCTGCCCAGCGTTTTCTATACTTGAGACGGAGTTGCACTCGTCCTTCTTGCAGATGCACCTTTGTTCATGATCTGGACTCATCTCGACAAGTACCGCGACCTCGGCCTTCTCCTCCTCCGTGCCGTCTTCGGCCTGTACATGGCCTTTGGGCACGGTCTGGGAAAAATCACCGGGGGGCCGGAGCAGTGGGCTCAGCTTGGGGGCGTCATCGAAGGCATCCTCGGATTTGGCTTCCTCCCTACCTTCTGGGGATTCATGTCCGCCGTCGCGGAATTTATCGCCGCGTTGCTCGTGGCGGCGGG
Organism: uncultured Salinivenus sp.; assembly: GCA_964604815.1. Taxonomy (GTDB): domain Bacteria; phylum Bacteroidota; class Rhodothermia; order Rhodothermales; family Salinibacteraceae; genus Salinibacter. Next base: position 691 of record CAZSBW010000458.1, read on the forward strand.
CTTCCTGTCGCGCCCCGCCTCCATTCTTCTCGTCATAAACATGTTCGTGGCCGCCATGGCCCACATCAGCGGTGTGATCGACGGCGGACCCGAGACGGCTCTTCTGTACGGAGCGGTCTTCCTCAGCCTGATCTTCACCGGCCCGGGGGCGTACAGCGTCGACGGAACGACAAGCTGAATCAGTGCCGTTCCCCGTCTCCCCCACCTGGAGCGTCGGATCCGTCCCGGCGTCTCGCCCCGACGTCCTTCTGTTGCACATTCTCACCTCCGTATGACTGCCCCCTGGGACACCTCGCGGTGGAGCTCGGTGGATCTCGCTCTCCTCGTGCTCCGCGTCGGCATCGGCATCTCGTTCGTTTTCGTGTACGGCTTGGCCAAGATTACGGGTGGGGTTGAAACGTGGATCGACCTCGGCGGCAACATGGCGATCTTCGGCATTACCGTCTGGCCCACGTTCTGGGGCTTCATGGCGGCCCTCACCGAGTTTGCCGGGGGCATCCTGCTGATGCTCGGTCTGCTCTTCCGTCCGGTTCTCGGCCTCCTTCTCGTGGTGATGACCGTCGCGTTTGCGAGCCACGTCGCGGCCGGCGAAGGGCCGTGGCACGCCACGGAGATGGCCACGGTGTTCGTCGCGCTCCTACTGACGGGCCCGGGCCGCTACAGCATCGACGCCTATCTCGATTCGTCGAACTCAGAATGACGGTGCGAGCCGACGACGCCGACGTTCTCGTCGTCGGGGCCGGACTGTCGGGCCTCGTGGCGGCGGCAGAGTTGCACGCGGCGGGCGTGCCGGTGAGCGTGTGGGAGGGCCGGAACCGCATCGGGGGACGCTGCTGGAGCCCACCGGTGGGGCCGGAGGCCGTGCGCCTGGATCTGGGGGCCGCTTGGCACTGGGAAGAGCACGAGCGGGTGCGTGCCCTGGCCGACCGGCTCGGTATCGAGCGGGTGCGGCAGCACGAGCCCGGCATTGCGGTGCAGGAATGGACCGCCGACGAGCCGGTTGAACGATTCGAGTGGTCCGAGACGCCGCCGCCGTCCTGGCGCCTCTCGGGCGGCACGCAAATCCTCCACAAACACCTCGCGGCTCCGCTTCCGGACGGAACGGTCCGGCGCCGGCATCGGCTGCAGGCCCTCCACCGCGCACAGGACGAGGTACAGGCCACCGCCGACACGCCGGAGGACTCGCGCACCGCAGCGGTGGACGCCGTGGTACTCGCCGTCCCGCCGCGGCTGGCCGCGTACACCATCGATTTTGCCCCCACCTTGCCCGACGACATCTGGGCAACCATGCGCGACACCACCACCTGGATGGGAGCCTCGGGCAAGGCCGCCGTCACCTACGATCGCCCCTTCTGGCGCGAGCAGGGCCTCGCCGGGCGCGTGCGGAGCGCCGTGGGCCCGGTCCACGACTGGCACGACGCCCTGACGCCCGACGGCCACGCCGCCCTCGTCGGCTTCCTGCACCCGCCGGGCCCCGAGTCACCCACCCCCGCCGACCCGGAAGCGCGCCGCCGCGCACTCATTCGCCAGCTCGTCCACTGCTTCGGCGACGCGGCCGCCGCCCCCACCGGCCTCGCCACGGCCGACTGGCGGCACGATGCGGCCACTACCCCGCCCGACGGTCCCAAGCCCGGCCCGCACACGCCGCCCGATCCCTCACCGGCGCTCCGGCGCCCCCTCTGGAACGGACGGCTCCACCTTGCCGCGGCCGAGACCGCCGCCGACCATCCGGGCTACCTGGACGGCGCCATCCAGGCCGGCCGCCGCGCCGCGTCCGCGCTGACGTAAGCCCCTCAGACGGACGCCCGGGTCCCAACTCCATGCACGCCTTGTCGGCTTCTTTCACCGACTGCCGTTTCGGAGCCTTTTCTCTCCCTGCACGTATGCTCAATTCCGCAGTACCGGGCGGACCATTTTTCGCCGGTTCCGCCCGCGTGCCCGGGACCCATCCGCGTCCATTCCATTCACCAACCCCCAACGCAATTATGTCCAAAAGAATTCTCATGATCGTCGGCGACTTTGCCGAGGACTACGAAACGATGGTCCCCTTCCAGATGCTCGACATGGCGGGGCACGAAGTCCACGCCGTGTGTCCGGACAAGGAGGCGGGCGACACCGTGAAGACCGCCATCCACGACTTTGAGGGCGACCAGACCTACACCGAGAAGCCGG
>CAZSBW010000459.1:0-2855 GCA_964604815.1 uncultured Salinivenus sp.
ACCTGGTCGGCACGCAGGGCACGACCATCAGCCTCGGGGCGACGATCATCGACGCCGCGGGCACGTTCACCTACGATTACGTTTCTCGCTCGCCCTACACCGGTGTCGAGGTGGATCTGGAGAACGATCCCATTCCCGTGCCGCACCTCTACGCCAGCTACAGTGTGAACGAGAAGCTCGCCGTGGGCCTCGGCACCTACGCGCCCTACGGCCTCGAAACCGTCTGGCCCGTCAAACTCGACAACGGAGAGTTTTTCGACGGGGCCTTCGAGGGCTACGACAACAGCGTGCAGACCATCTACGTCCAGCCGACCGCCGCGTACGAGGTGTCGGATCGCCTAATGATCGGCGGCGGGCCGATTGTTGCCATCAGCAACGTGGAGTTGAACCAGGTGGTGGATCTCGCTTCGGTCGAGCCTGACTCAGACCAGCTTCCGTCCGGCACTACCCTCGGTAAACTCGGCGTGCCCCATCACACGGCCTTTGCCACGTCGACGCTCGAAGGCACCGGCGCCATCGGCTTCGGCGGGAATCTGGGAATCACCTATCAGGCAACCGATCAGCTTCGCCTCGGACTCCGGGGGACACTTCCCGTCAAGGTTACGTACGACGGGGAGGCTTCATTCGAGCAGGTCAACCAGGAGCAGCTTCAAGAGCTGGAGTTCGTTCCCCCAAGCCCGCTCGCAGCCGATACAGATGGGGATGGTGAGCCGGATACGAAAGTGAGCGCGCTGGACCTCGTCTCCGATCAATTCCAGGAGGGAGGCAACCTCGTGACGCAAGACATCGAGACGGAGCTAACCTTTCCCGCTCAGATTGTCGCCGGCCTTAGTTTCCAGGCCACCGATCGTCTGTTGCTCCTGGCCGATTATCAGTACACCCGCTGGTCGAGCTTCGACGAAATTCCCCTCGACTTCGAGAAGGATGCGCTCGACCAAACCCGGAAGGAGAACTACAGCGACACGCACGCTGTCCGGCTCGGAGGCGCCTACGACCTCACCGACCAGTTTACTGCGCAGGCCGGATACCTCTTTAACACGCCCGCCGCCCCGGATGAGGTGGTCACGCCGCTCCTGCCGGAAGCGGCCCGGAACCAGGTGACCGTGGGCGTTGGCTGGCAGCCGACCGATCTGTTCGAGATCCACACGTCCTATCAGCTTCTCATGCAGAACGACCGCCGGGGACGCGTTCGAGGGGCGCCTGCCGGCGAACCGGCCACGACCGATCTCAACAATGGGCTCTACGAGTTCGGAGCCAGCCTCTTCGGTACGACGCTCACCCTGCACCTCTAACACCAACGTGACCATGCGAACGCTCAACCGCCGTCCTGCTTGGGGCCTTTTCGTTCTTGCACTGCTGCTGCCCTGGATGGGCGGGTGCGATCAGGGAAGCCTCGATCCGCCCGAGGTGCAGAACGACCTCTTCCGAAGCTACGTGGCGATCGGGAATAGCATTACCGCGGGCTTTCAGTCAGGCGGCATCAACAAGGACACACAGCAGGAGTCGTACGCGGTACTGCTCGCCGAGCAGGCGAACACACCGTTCAATATCCCAGCACTCAAAAATCCAGGTTGCCCGCCGCCGCTTGCACAAGCCTTTCCGCCCGTCTCCATCGCGCCGAACGTAAACTGTGAGCTTCGAACTCCCTCGGCCGAATCGCCGCTGCACAATGTAGCTGTGCCTCAAGCGGCGGTCATCGATGTGCTCAACAACCAGAGCCCGGCATCCAGTCCCAATCCGCTCACGTCCTTCATCCTTGGTGGGCAAACGCAGATCGAGGCGGCGAAGAAGGCCAACCCGACCTTTGCGAGCGTCTGGATCGGAAACAATGACGTGTTGGGCGCGGCCATTGTCGGCGACACGTCGCTTGCCACCTCTGTCGACTCGTTCCAGACGAGATACTCGCGAATGGTGAGCGAGCTGGAATCCATCGAGAGCCTGCAGGGAGCCCTCTTCATTGGCGTCGCCGACGTGACACTCATTCCCCATCTCTCCAGCGGTGATGCGTACAACCAGAACATTCCGCCCGCTCAGGAGGCGGGCGCTGCTCCCTCCAACTTCGAGCTCACGTCATGCGACGGTTCGGCCGTCTCGATTCCGTTCCGGCACGGTGCGGCCTTGCTCGGGGCGGCGGCGGCCTTACAAGAAAACTTCGACGATCCCCCCACCATCACGCTTGATTGTTCGAACGATCGAACGGTTGAAGAGACCATTCGTGCGAGTCTCTCGAACAGCATTGCCCCCCCGGAAGCCGTGTTGTCTCAGATCGGAGATAACGTGAAACGCATTTCGCTGCTTACGTCCCAGGAGGAGGCCACGCTGGAAGAACGCGCCACCACGTTCAATCAAATCATTCAGAATCAGGTCTCAGACGAGTACGCCTATCTCAACCCCAACCCGCTCTTCGAGGAAAACAGCGCCGACATTCCGGCCTTCCCAGCGCTCTTACAGCCCTCGGAGCCGTCGTTCGGGCCGCTCTTCAGCCTGGACGGCATCCACCCAAGTGCCGAAACGCACCGACTGGTCGCGAATGAGATCATTGAGACGATCAAGGATGCGTACGACGTTAGCGACCAGGAATTGCCGCCCGTCTCCTCGCAGTGACTGCGCTACTCCACGGCTTTGTGGCCCCGATTCGGGAAATGTGACGATCGGGATGCAGCTCTGAGACGTGCGGAACGTCCGCCGAAGATCCTAGGTATGAAGTCTCCTCTTTCGAAAAAAGACCCTTTTCCGATGACGCGGTCTCTCCGAAACGTTGCGGGTCTGAGGCTTTCCCTCGCGCCCGGCAGCTGTCTGAACTGTTGTTGTCTGCCCTCTTCGGAGAGGCTGCGTCTGTCTGGCGGCTCGCCCCC
>CAZSBW010000460.1:0-1286 GCA_964604815.1 uncultured Salinivenus sp.
GCTTCCTTGCCCACGGGCGTCTCGTTCTTGATGGCCGATCGAATGATGTCCCCCGTCGCAATCTGCACGAGGCCGCGGCGCGATTCGAGGAGGTCGGCCTGCGTGCCCTTGCCGGCGCCGGGCGGGCCAAAGATGATGAGTCGCATAACGGTAACGGAATCACTGAATGATGATGACAAGCAATGCGGGGGCTACTCCGAAAGCTCCTCCTCCACGATGTCGTCGATGTCGAGGGTTGCGAGCACGGACTCAATGACCTCTCGTGCAACGAGGCTCAGGCCCGTGCTAAAGATGATTTGGGCGCCTTCCGTGAAGAGGTTCCAGTCCCCCGTCGAGCTTTCTCCCCGTCCCGCCTCTCCCGAATACACCACGAGGGGCACCCGGTCACGGAGCGCCTTCTCGAGGGCCGGTCCCGGCTCCTCACCGTCGTCGACGGCGGTCTCCACCTCGTCGCGAAGCGCATCGAGGTAGCGCTCCACGAGTTCGTCGTGCGAGCGCCGCCGCTTCGATCCCCGCCCGCCAAAGACAAGCCCCACGACCAGCCCCGCCGCCAGCATGCCCCCCACACTCTTCTCGGGATGTTGCACGATCCAGTCGCGGATCGATCCCCCCGTCGAAGACACCTCTTCCTGAAGAGACGCCCAGCGCTCGGACATCGCCTCGGCGGTCTGGTGAAGGCGAGATTCGACGTCGGCCTTGTTGGATTTCGACTCCATCGGAGCAGGGTCTAATCGTTTGAGAGAAGAGCATCGCAGAGAGCCACAGGGGGACGAGCGACCCGTGCGCGCTCGTCCTCAGTTCGCCGGGACATCTGCGCCGTCGGCATCGTCCTCGACGGTCGCCCGCGCGTCGCGGACGGGCCGGTCCTCGTCGGCCGCGTCGTCGGGGCCGCCGCGAATCTGTTCGTAGAGGTTGGAGGACGGCAACAGGTCGGGCCGGGCCTGCGACAGGGCAGCCACGACCAGCAGGAGAACCCCCGACACAATGAGAAATCCCCAGAAGGGGTGGCCCAGCAGCCAGCCCAGGCCCAGCGCCGCGGTCGTAAACACAAACAGGGCGGCGAAGAAGCCAAAAAAGGCCAGGGTGAGCCCCAGCGCCACCTCGTTGCGGAGGTCGTCGACCGTCTCCTCCACCTCCAGAATGGCGAGGTCGATCCGGAGGTCAATCCACTCGCGAAGGTCCTCCACGAGCCCCTGCGTGTGCCCGGCAATGCGGCTCAGCTTTCCGCCGCGGGGCCGGTCCGCGGGCGGTCCGGCCTCGGGAGATGCCGAGCGGTCCTGGAACGT
>CAZSBW010000460.1:1386-2850 GCA_964604815.1 uncultured Salinivenus sp.
TCGCGGTCCTGGGGCGTCTCGCGCCCCTCTGGCGTTTCCATGAACAGCGTCCGACGAGTCTATGAGCAGATTCGCCTCAGTAAAAAACACCATAGACAGCGCCAGACGCAAGTGAATTGCCGTGCAACCGGTGCAACTCCCTTGTAACTGATTCGGGGGAGCATCCCGCCCTTCCACAGCGGTCCCGTCCGGGCAATCGGAGGCGCAGGGCCCGCCGACCTTAGGTTGAGGCGGCGCCCGAAGTCGAGAATCTCGCTCACGCTCCAAAATCGACGGAGGTGTCCGTCGCTTTCCCCGATTCATCGAGCATCGGCAACCGAACTGTCACCGTCGTCCCCTCCCCCGGCGTGCTGTCGATGACCACCTCTCCGTCCATCCGATCCACCAGCCGCTTCACAATCGTGAGGCCCAGCCCATTGCCTTCGTGCGTGCGGTCGTAGCCGCTGGACTGCTGGGCAAACTCGTCGAACACGTGGGGCAGAAAATCCGGGTCGATGCCCACGCCGGTATCTTCCACGCAGAGCTCGATAGACGCGTCCTGCAAGCGAGCGGAAATGGTCACGTCGCCCCCCTCGGTAAACTTAACGGCGTTGTGCACCAGGTGCGTGAGGATGCGCTCGACCAGATGCTCGTCGAGTGTAACGGTCCGCAGATCCTCCGCGACGTCGACGGACAGGTCAAGCCCCTTTCGCCGGGCTCGCGCCCGGTTGGCATTAGCCACCGACCGCACCACCTGCCCGAGGTGAAACGGCTTCGGCGTGAAGGAACCCCCTCCGCCCTCAATCTCGGCAAAGTCCATCACCGCATTCAGGGTATACAAGAGCCGCTTTCCACCGCCCAGAATGCGATCCACGAACCGGCCGGCCTCCCCGGGATTGTCGCGAATGAGTTCCGAGAAGGTGATTATGGACGTGAGGGGGGTGCGGAACTCGTGGTTCATGTTCGAGAGGAGTGCGGACTTGATGCGGTCGGCCTCCTCGGCGGCCTCTTTCGCCTCCTTCAACGCCTCTCGTTGCTGGACCTGCTGAGTCACGTCCTGGATCGTCCCGCGAACGCGCACGATTTCTCCGTCCTCGCGCTGCGGTTCGCCCCGCGTGCGCACCCATCGTTGCTCGCCGTCTTCGGTGGTGAGGCGCAGTTCAAGCTCGTACGGCTCGCCCTCCTCCACCGCTCGCCGGAACGCGTCGCGGATCGTCGACCGGTCGTCGGGATGATAGTACTCGATGCTGCGCTCCGGTCCGAGCTCAGCGTCGGGGGAAAGCCCGTGGATCCGATACACCTCCGTCGTGAACGTGGGCTCACCGGACGCAACGTCGTACTCCCACGCGCCCACGTTCGCAAGGTCCTGCGCCTTCTCGAAGAGGTCGTTCTGGCGCTCCAGCGTTCGCTTGCGCCGCCGGCGCTCGGTAACGTCCCGCCCGATGCCCACCGCCCGAAGTCCCCCGTCGGGATGCTGCACGAGAC
>CAZSBW010000461.1:0-2846 GCA_964604815.1 uncultured Salinivenus sp.
TTCTTGATCTCTTTCTCTTCGAGCCAGGCCTTCACGTTGCTCTCGATGTTCAGCAGTTCCAGGTTGACGGTATAGAACATGCTCACCCTGTTGCCCTTCGCGTTTTCCTGGACGTTCGAGCTGATGGTGCCGTACACCATGAAGTCGGCCCCAATCTCCTGAGCCATTTGAGCGGCGGTTTCCTGCGTGGAGCGAGTCTGCTGATCTGAACGTTCCGCTCGGAGGGCCGTTCGCTCGTCGGCCGCCGCCACGAACTGGACCCTGCCGGAGTTGACCAGATTCCGCTCGATGTCCTTGATGAAAATCTCCTCATCGATGTGTTGCATGGTCTTGTTTTTGATGGGGCCGATAATCACCGTCGGAGGTGTCTCGTTCTCTTCCATCCAGCGCTGCAGCCATCCACTTTCGAGCATTCCCTCGATCATTTTGTCTGCTACTCTTTTGGCATCGCTTTCATTCCAGCGGCCCGAGTAGTCCGTTTCCGTGTCGGAGTCGACCCGCGTGATCGATTGCGTTGGGCCGCACGCAACCATGAAGGCCAGGGCAAAGAGAAGAAGGGAGGAAATACGCAGGGTACTAAGCATGCTCGTCATGATTGATTGGGGAATTGGGTGAAGGGGACGGGGAAGCGGGCGAAGGAAGAATGAGAATTATTGGTCGATGGCAAGAAGCGTTTTGTTGAGAAAGGTCGAGAATTCGTTCGTAATGGCGCGGCGTGCGTTGGTGTGCGCCCGCCGTTGGACGGCGGCCTTCGACATGGCGCCGGCGCGCTGCTCGGTCGTGAAGGTTTCGAGGGTCTGCTGAGTCGTCTGGTCGGTTAGCGCAATGGCGAGTGTCCATCGGAGAAACTCCTCCTCCCGGCTCTCCAGGGCCGGGCGCTCCCGGTACTTCACCAGGGCCTCCAAGATGGCGTCCTCCGGGCGATCAATGACGCGAAATCCGGCGGTTTCCAGCGTGGCGCCCACCTGGTCGACGATGGACGGCGGAATGTCCTCGTTCTCCGCTTTCACGACGACCGGACAAGCCTCTTGGGCTGTCCGGACCGCTTTTTGGAGGTCCGTAACCGAAGACGACTGATCGGGCGCAGACCCCCCCGCCACGATGTTGCGCTGCGTGACGAGCCGGTCGTTTACCTTGGCCAGGACGAGGGCCTGCTGGAGAAAGGCGAGCCGGGTGATGGGGTTGTCCGTCTCCGTCGCAGCCGTTCGGTAGTTTTCGATCTTGTTCCGGTTGCTCTCAATTTCTTGCGAGTAGATACTGACCGTTTCCTGCCGTTTCATGCCCACCAGCGCATAGTACGTGTCTCCCGAGCTGGCTCGCTCAAGAACCTCCGAATTCAAAAGCTTCTGATTGGACTGGACGGTCGATCTGTCAATCAGCACGCTCTCCTCGCTCGTCTCTGTTACCGTTCCTCCTTTTCTGACCTCTCGGTATTTGTCTTTCAGGTCCTGTGTGGCTTGAATGTCGGCCTCAAATACGCGAGCGAGGTTCCCGAAGGCCTTGTTTTGCGCCTCCTGTGCCGTCGGGCCCGACGCGACGGCCGTGAGGTAGATGTCGTCACTGTACACGTCGCCGGGATTCAGGAACCAGTTCGGGGGAGATGACGACTCCGCCTCCTCCTTGCCTTGAACGGTGGCGGTGCCTCCCGACGAACAGCCGAGCCCCCCGAACACAACGAATGTGCCGAGGAGGAGGGCTCGCAAGACCGAAAACCCGAAAAGTCGACTGCTGAAATAAGCCATGATGCGTAAAAGCTCCGTCATTAGTGCAAGTAGATCGATTCGGCAACGTCCAGATCCTGCTTCTTCTCGCTTACGGAAATCTGGTGGATCCGTCGCTTGTAGACCTCAAATGTAGTCTCTTCAATCGACGTGTTCGGTACATCCTTTGCGGAAAGATACTCGAAGATGACCTCGTGCTCACCGGCAGGCACATCTGCAATCGTCGCGTACGCAAATCCCGGCATCGTCTGCCATCCACGCGTGTCTGCCTGGGCGAGGGCCGTGCTCGTAGCGTTGCCCACCTTTCCAGTGAGCCAGCCCGCAATTCCACCCATCTGGTTTTTGACAATATTCTGGGCCCCTTCAGTTGCGCCGGCCTTCAAGAACGAGCGCATGATGGCCCGGGTATAAATGATCGGCAGCTTTCTCTTGAACATTGACGTGGCGACGGACTGCATGTCCTCGATGAGCGGGACACTGAGCGTGTCTCCCGCCACGATGACTCGAACCCGATCGACCACCGTTCCCGACGCTTCTAGGGTCGGCACGGCAAAGTTGAGCTGCACTTCTTCGCCGTTCATTGTAAAGTCGAACTGGTACGTTTTTTCTTTCTTCAGAGGCGCTTTTCCACTGAAGGCGAGGAAGAGCGTGTTATAGGCCGTTTGTGAGGTAAACTGACTCTCGCCCGGAATTTTCACTGCCGAGGTATCGGCAGAGGACAGATCCGACGCTGAGGTGGAAGACCCAGACGAGATTGTTGAGACGGAGGCCTGAGGCGCACTTTTGTCCGGAAAAGCGGACAGAAAATCCGTGCCCCCCTGATCCTCCAGGGCTGTGCGCAGCTGTTCGAGCTCAATTCGTGCGTTATCGCGCGAACCGGTCTTCGCATACAGAACGGTTGCCATGAAGCGTCCCAACGCGCTGTTCTGGTGTATCTCGACGGGATGCTCGCTGTCTTTGCTCAAAAGATCAATGTCCGTCAGGTCGTCGTCGACCTTTTGCACCGCCATCTGAGCCATGCTTGCCTTCTTCGGGTTTTCTTTTTCGCCCTCGTTGTGCATCAGCGAATTGGCGAGGCCCTTGTACCGATCGTTCAGGAGCTCCAGCTTGTGATTGATTCGCCGC
>CAZSBW010000462.1:0-2842 GCA_964604815.1 uncultured Salinivenus sp.
GATATACGCATGCAGACAGCACCACAGCCGCCATGCTCCAGGTTGACATTGCCGACGCCAAACGCGACCTCGATCAGCTCTTAGAACGAGCCTCGCAGGGCGAGGAGGTCCTCATCACGAAGGAGGGCCGTCCCCTGGCACGGCTCACCGCTCCACCCTCCACGTCTACACGGCAGCAGCGCCAGTTTGGAAGCATCGAGGGAGAGATTTGGATGAGCGAGGACTTTGACGAGCCCCTCGATGATGTCGGGGAGTACATGTAGCCGCTTCCGTTGAATCGCTCATTCCGCGTCTGAATGAACGTTCCGAATCGGGATCAGGCGTGCCGCGCTTTGTCACGGCCTATCCGGCATAGAAATTCAGCGTCGCCCAATCCAGACGACAGTAGCTCATGGAAGCCCAATCAACGATTGACCAGCTGGACACGGTGGTTCTGTTGCATGACGTCGAGGATCACGGCCTGGAGCGCGGCGACGTTGGAGCCGTCGTCCACCGGTATTCCAGCGGCGATGCGTATGAGGTGGAATTCATCACCGGAGACGGCGAGACCGTCGCCGTTCTCACCCTGTCCGATGACGAGATTCGCCCCATGGAGCAGCGGGAAATCCTTCATGCCCGCGAACTGGTGACGTAGCAACATTCTTCTCGTTTGAGTCGGTCTGGACCGTTCGATTCAGAACGGAGCGGGAATTTCCCCGTCCGGAGGATCATACCGGGCTCGTCCTGCGAACCGGCTCGCTCTCCCTGTGAACGCCCGGCCTCCGAATGCACCTTCCCAATCGTGACCAGGCTCACGTCGATCGCCGCAAGCTGACTGAGTACCTGTTGAACCGAAACCATCCGGATGCCACGGGCAAAAGCGCGTTCTTTTGCGGCCGGTATGGCAACGACTGGAAGAAGCTGCGCGAGGATCTGCTGCAGCACGCCGGCGGCCCCGTGACCGCAGTTGAGGAAACTCGGCATGGTACGAAATACGTTATTGAAGAGCCCCTATCGGGGGCATTGGTCCGGAGTGTTTGGATGATCCGGACCGGGGAATCAAATCCGCGGCTCATCACGGCCTACCCCCTAGATTGACCTCGCGATGCCCATGTTGAAGGAACTAGATCGCTTCGTATTAACCGAAGATCTGCCCGGGGAGGGCCTCCAGGCCGGGGACCTCGGCACCATCGTGATGGTACACGATCCCAGCAGTTCTCAAGCGTACTCGGGACCGGAGGGATATACGGCAGAGTTCACGTACTTGACGGGCGAAACCCGCGCGGTGGTCGACCTTCGTCCCGATCAGGTGCGCCCAGCGGAAGAGGGGGAGATCGCTCGGGCCACGAAAGCGAGCTAATTCCCGATCAAGTCCCTCCCCGTTAGGTCCCTTCCGTAGCGGGTGCCAGTCCTGACGTCGTCGGGTGAGGTTGCCCCTCCATCTCTTGCTCGTCCGTTCTTGTTTCTATGCTCCCCTCCGTCCTCACCTCCCAGCTCCAGACGGGCGTCGAGGACTTTCTGCGGACCACCTTCCCGACCACGACGCCCCACTTCCACGGGATGCTCGACCGCTTTCTGGAACGGGACGGATCGGTGTTCAAAGGGCCGTACGTGAACGTGGATCTGCCCTTTCGCCACAGCGGCCACGGGCCCGACTACTTTTCCGAGGTGCCCCTCGGCTTTCCGCCGTACGCCCACCAGGCACAGGCCTTCGAGCGCCTGAGCGGCGACGACCCGCAGTCCACGCTTGTGGCGACCGGGACAGGCTCCGGAAAGACGGAGGCGTTTCTCTGGCCGATTCTCGATTACCTCCGGCAGCACAAGGACGAGGAGGGGATCAAGGGGCTTCTCATCTACCCGATGAATGCGCTGGCCAACGACCAGGCGGGCCGCATCGCAGAAGCGGTTCATGAGATCGATGCCCTGGTGGGCGTCCGCGCCGGGCTGTACGTGGGGGACGAGGAGGAGAACCCACGGGCTCAGATGGGGCCGGAGCAGGTCATCATGAGTCGGCAGATCCTCCGGCAAAACCCGCCGGACCTGCTTCTGACGAACTACAAGATGCTCGACTACCTGCTCACCCGTCCGGCGGACGCTCAGCTTTGGCGCTACAACGAGCCGGAGACGCTCCGCTACCTGGTGGTCGACGAGCTCCACACCTTCGACGGCGCGCAGGGGACGGACCTCGCCTGCCTCCTTCGCCGCCTCAAAGACCGGCTCGGCACCGAGGAGGGCACCTTGTGCTGCGTGGGCACGTCCGCCACGCTCGGGGGGACAGAGGACTTCGGCGCGCTCCGTGACTACGCGGAGGACGTGTTTGGTCAGCCGTTCGAAGAGGGCTCGGTCATCGGGGAGAAGCGGGTAAGCACAGATTCATTCTTGCGTCCGGCAACGCACACCGAGATCCCCGGTCCGGACAAGCTGGATGACCTGCGGCCCGACGCGTACACGTCGCCGAAAACCTACGTGGAGGCACAGGCGGCGCTGTGGTTTGGTGACGACACAGCAACCGATCTTGGGACGGAGGAGGGCAAGGTTCAACTGGGGGAGGAGCTCCGTGCCCATGTCTTTCTACGCGAGCTCCTGGACGTACTGGACGGATCGCCCCAGCCGGCGGATGCGGTCGCCGACGCGTTGGGGGAAAAGGGGCTCCTGCCGGAGAGCCGTTCCGTCGAATACCACCGGGCAGTGCTGGATAGCTTCTTGGCGCTTCTCTCGTGGGCCCGTTCTACAACCACAGTGGAGGGGGACACCGAGCTGGTGCCGTTTGTGCAGATGCGCAGTCAGCTCTGGCTCCGCGAGCTTCGCCGTATGGTGGCGAGCATCGATTCCGAGCCGACACTTACCTACTGGGACGATCTTC
>CAZSBW010000463.1:0-2830 GCA_964604815.1 uncultured Salinivenus sp.
GCCCACGATGGCCACGTCCGTCAGCGCGTAGGGGAACGGCTCCTTGAAGTAGTGCACCACCTTGTCGAGGTCCTCCCCCGGCACGCCCATGCGGTTCGGAATGTCGTAGAAGCCGGTGGCCACCACCACCTTGCGGGCGGCGTGGGTGCCGTTTTCTGTGACCACGGTGAAGGTGTTGTCGTGGCCCTCCAGCCGCGTGACGGCCTCGTAGAGATTGACGTTGAGGTCTTCGGCCGTTGCCACGCGCCGGTAGTAGTCGAGCGCCTCCTCACGGCGGGGCTTGTAGTCGCGCGTCGCGAACGGATAGCCGCCAATCTCCAGCCGCTCGGGGGTGGAGAAAAACTCCATCCGCGTGGGGTAGCCGATAAACGAGTTGCAGAGCGCGCCTTTCTCAACGATCAGCTCGTCGAGTCCGCGACGCTTGGCTTCAATGCCGGTGGCCAGCCCGACGGGCCCGGCTCCAATGATGACGACATCGTGCATGTGGCGTGTGCGTGGGTTGGAAGAGGTACCTTTTTAGTGCCAACCCAGAGGGGCGCGGGGCGGTTTCGCTTGAAGGGGCGGGTGCAGCGGACTCCGGTTGAATTTCGCGTCACGTTCCCTGGGCTCCCGGTCGGGGATCGGGGTGCCCGTTTCCAGGCATGAGGTGGATGCATTCCTCCCGCTCGTGTCCCCGCTCAAAGGCTGCTTCGGCCCGCTCGGTGGAGTTGAAGACCCCGTACACGGCCCCGCCCGAGCCCGAGAGCGACACGTACGCGGCCCCTTCGTCGTTCAGCCAGGAGCGCGTCGCCGCCACGTCGGGATGGGCGTCCGTGATGGGCGGGGCGAAGTCGTTGACGAGGCGGGAACGCCAGCAGGCAAGATCGTTCGTCCGCACGAGGTCCGGCAGGCCCGGACGCCCGCCTGCACGCGGGGTGACCTGTGCGTAGGCGTCCGGCGTTGCAATCTCGACGGAGGGCACGGCCACGAGGACGGGGTAGGGGAGGCGGTACGGGGTGTCCTCGCCGTAGAGGGGCGTGAGGTCGTCGCCCCGGCCCGTGGCGTAGGCGGCAGGCGCGTCGCTCAAGAAGAAGGGCACGTCGGCGCCAATCTCGCGGGCGAGGGGACGGAGTTTTTCCGGGGGAGCCCCCAGGTCCCAGAGCCGATTCAGCAGGCGGAGGGTGGCCGCCGCGTCGCTCGAGCCCCCGCCCAGCCCGGCGGCGTACGGCACGCGCTTCTCCAGGTGCAGCTCGGCGCCGCTCGTCACGTCGCAGGCCTCGGCCAGCCGATGGGCCGCCTGCAGACAGAGGTTATCCTCGTCCGTCGGGAGGGCTGGGTCCGAACACGTCATCGAGAGCGTGTCGGCAGGCTGGGCCGTAATCGTGTCCGCCCAGTCGAAGCGATGGAGGACGGTTTCCACGTCGTGGTAGCCGTCCGGGCGCTTGCGGAGGACGTGCAGGCCCAGGTTGATCTTGGCCGGGGCGCGCTCGACGAGGGGCATGACGGAGCAGAGAGACAGGCAACAGGCTGTGAAGGGAGCGAATCGAAGAGCGCCGGGTGCGTTTCGCACACCGGTCGGAATTTTGAAAACGGATCCGGTCTTTCTTCAGGCGATCGGCGTCGATGGGGGGCAAAAACGCGACTCATGGCATTGCTTCGAGAGAGGAGGCATCGGACGTCGCGCTTCGCGCCCTGACGGCCGATTCGGACCCGTCATCGAGGCGGCGGAAGAGAAGTGGGAAGGCCGAGGTCGCAGTGGTTATCCACCGCTGCGCATAGGATCAGTTTCGGGGCATGCGCATTACCGGTCCGTGAAGGTCTCTCGAGAAGACGCTTCTGCCCAGGCCCCTTCCCCTGATCCCGTTTGGGTCATTCCGTAGAGGGAGTTTGGAAAGAGGCTCGTGCAACCGGCGTACCCATCCTCCATTCTGTCCCGAACACCAAGCGTTCTCAGATCTACGGAGCAATGCCTCAATCTCCCGTCGTCATTTCGACCTGGCGTCACGGCCTGCCGGCCAACGAAGCGGCGTGGGCTGTGCTCACCGACGGGGCGTCGGCCCTCGACGCGGTGGTCGCGGGCGTGGCCGTGCCCGAGGCCGACCCGGAGGTGCGCACGGTGGGCCGGGGCGGCTATCCGGATCGGAGCGGACAGGTGACGCTCGACGCCTGCGTGATGGACGAGCGGGGACGCTGTGGGGCCGTCGCGGCGCTCCCCCGCATTCAGCACGCCGCTGCTGTGGCGCGGGCGGTGATGGAGGAAACCCCGCACGTGATGCTCGCCGGGGAGGGAGCACTTTCCTTTGCGCGGGAGCAGGGTTTCGATGAGACCGACTTGCTCACCGAGCAGTCGAAGCAGGACTGGCGGGAATGGAAGAACGAGCAGACCACCGTTCGGCGTCCGGAGCCAAACATTGAGGATGAGACCGGAGAAGGGAACCACGATACCATCGGCATGCTGGCGCTCGACGCGCAAGGCCGCCTGTCGGGGGCCTGCACCACGAGCGGGACACAGTGGAAACGGCCGGGCCGCGTGGGCGACTCTCCACTGATCGGGGCGGGACTGTACGTGGACGACGAAGTGGGGGCCGCGTGTGCGACCGGCTGGGGCGAGGCCATCATTCGGGTGGCCGGCTCGCACCTGGCCGTGGAGACGATGCGGCAGGGCGCCTCCCCGAACCGGGCGTGCCGACGGGTGATTGAGCGGGTGGACGCAATGCACGCCGATCTCTCCGACGTGCAGGTGGGGGTTCTCGCGCTCAGCACGACGGGCGAGATCGGAGCCTACGGCCTCCAGTCCGGCTTTGAGACGGCCCGGCGTCTGCCCGACTCGGGAAATCAACTGGTCGAGGCC
>CAZSBW010000464.1:0-2818 GCA_964604815.1 uncultured Salinivenus sp.
ATGGTGTGCAGCGTGTTGTGGAAAAAGTGCGGATTGATCTGCATCCGCAGCGACTTCAGGCGCGCCTCGGTGAGCTGAGAGCGAAGCCGTTCGGCCTCCCGCTTGATCTCTTCCGCCTGCTGCTGGCGCGCCCGGTACCGCAGGTATTCGTGCCGTCCCAGCCCAATCAGGAGCAGAATTGCGTACGGGACCAGTATGTCCAGAAATTCGAGGTCGGTCAGGATTTCGACCGGATGAAACGGATTCTCGGGCGGATCGGACGGCGGCCAGAGCGCGAAGATGCCGGCCCGAAGGGCGTGCCGCCCAACGTCCATCAGATACGGAACCGCGGCTGCCAGGACGAGATGTCCGCCCAGCACGATGCTCCATCCGCGCACGTCCCAACCTTGGGTGCGGGGATGCAATCGCACGCAGGCCCAGAAAATTGGAAGGGCGGCGAGACCAAAGAGAAGCACGACCGTCAGTTTCGTCGCGGCATCCCGATACATCTCCACCTGGGTTTCCGGCGCACAACACGAACTGTTGAGACCCGTGAGGAATGAGATGGTCGCCAGCAGAACACAGAGGCCGCCGATCATCCCGATCTCCGTCCACGTAAACCCGGCGTAGGGAAAGTCAGGCTCCTCCAGGGCCGTCGTGGACGCGGCCGAATCGGAGGCCTCGCCCTCGCCAGGAGCAGGGGTCAGCCCGTTGGAATGGCTCGAACTCGCGGACGCGGAGGACACAGGGCAAAGGACCGGTCGTGAGAAAACGAGTGCAAACACGCCGAGGAAGCAACCGGAGTCGTGCCGGTTGCCTCCTCAGATGAAACGGACGCGATTGCCGAGACGATCCGAACCTCAGCCGCCGCCCATCGGGCTCATGCCGCCGCCCCCGGAGGAAGACCGGCGCTTCTTCTGCTGATTGCCGTTCCCGAACCGATAGGAGAAGGAGAGCGACACCGTGCGTCCGTCCCAGTCACGCGTCAGACGTTCGTTCACGGACCCGGTTTGTTTTCGGAGCCCGAGCTCGGAGGTGTCAAACGGATCCCGCACCTCGAGGCTGAGGCTGCCTTTGTCGTCCCAAAACGTCTGTTCGAGGGAAGCCCGAGTGCGCGAGCGACCATCGATGCGGCCGAGACCCGTGTCCATGGGGGCGCGGTAAAACTGAGACACCTGCAGGCGAAGGCCCGGGCGAACGGTCCATTTGACGTTGGCGCGGCCCATGAGGGCGACTCGTGTGCGACGCGCACTGGGATCGAGCCGGCCGCCCTGCGTGACCCGTCGGTAGGCGTTGCCGCTGAGGTTGGCCTTCACGTCCTCGCCCAGCTTCAGGGAGGTGTTGATCTGCGCCCCGACCGACGTATTGGTATCGTAGTTGTCGTAGGTCCGCACCGTCAGACTGTCGTTTTGGACGGTAGACCACGCAATCGCGTTGGTGGTGCGGTTGACGTACGGGCTGACGGTAACGGTGGCGGGCCCCAGCTTCTGCATCACGGTCAGTTCGGCCTTGTGAATCTTCTCGGGCTCGAGATTGGGGTTGCCCTCGAATTGAACGTACGGGTCGCTCGACGCCCGGAACGCGCTCAACTGGTGGAGATGCGGCCGATCAATCCGTTTGCTGTAGCTAAGGCTCACCCGGCGGCCCCGGCCCATTTCGTAGGTGAGGCTTGCGCTCGGGAACAGGTTGGTGTACTGGGATCGGTCCGTGTCCGTCCCGGTCGGCTCAATCGTCGTTCGCGTGTGCTCCACCCGCAGGCCGACCTCGGCGTCGAGGGGACCGATCGGGTGCTGCACGGTGCCGTACCCGGCGTGGACCTGTTCGCGGAAAGAAAGCTCATTCGCCTCCACTGGCGAATTGGCAAAGCGGCCAGTCTCCTCGTCGGCGTGCTGGACCTCGTAGCGCTCATCCAGTTGACGGACGGTGCCTTTGTACCCGGTTTCCACGGTCCACGGGCCCAGTGGACGGCTGTAGTCAACCTTGGCCTCCGCGTCGTGCTCCGTTTCGGTGTCGACCTGCCGTTCGCGAGGCGAGGTCGACACCTGTTCTTCCCGAAGGCGCGTCTCACTCTCGCCGCCGTCGTATCGGAGGTCGGCGGACAGCTCGTGGTTGTCTGCGTCGAACTCGCGGGTGACCGAGAGCCGCTCGTCGAGGTTGAACGACTGATACGAGTGCTCGACCTCGCGGGTATGGGTCGGCGCGTCGCTGCGACGGGCGGTGGTGGTGTGGTCCTGATCGCTGCCCCACGCGCTGCCCGTGGAGGTCAGAGAAAGCGTTGTCTGCGGAGTGAGGTCGTACTCGATCTCGGCGTTGAAGCTGTGGCCGCCGTAGGCCTGCCGGCGGTTGGTTGTCTGGCTGAGAAGCGGGGGCGCGTCGGTGTCCGGCTGATGACGAAGTAGGTCTTGGACAAGGTCGCGCTCGTTGTGGTTGTAGCTGTAAGAGCCGTGAAGCGTCCACGGCCCGCCCTCGTAACCGAGGTTGCCGGAGCCGTCGAGTCGAGGGCCGATGCCGGCGGAGGCAGACACGCCGCCGCTCAGGCCTGCATCTTCCGTTCGGTCGAGCACGATGTTGATGATGCCGGCCGTGCCCTCGGCGTCGTGGCGGGCGGAGGGATTGGTGTTGATCTCGACGCGCTTCACGTCCCGGGCCGACAGGCTCTTCAGGTACTGCACGAGCGCCTTCCCGTCCATCGAAACCGGATCGCCGTTTACGTGAATGGCTATGTTCGCATTCCCGCGCAGATGGATGGCACCGTTCATCTCGTCGACCCGGAGGGCGGGCAGATCCTTCAGCACGTCGATGCTGGACTTGCCGGCGCGGGCCACCTGGCTCTTCTCCA
>CAZSBW010000465.1:0-2090 GCA_964604815.1 uncultured Salinivenus sp.
GCGCCGATCTACGGAGTGCGCGCCATGACTCGCTTCCCAGCGCTCGCCGTCTCCGGACTGACCGGTCTCCTTTTCGCCGTGCTCTTCGGTCCTGTCGCGGCCCACGCCCAGTCCGCCTCCGTGCCCATCGACTCCCTGTACGACCGCGCCGAGCGGGCCGCCGAGACCGGGTCGACGGACGCGGCGCTGGGCCTCTACGGCGAGATCCTGCGGCGGGACTCGTCGGAGACGTGGGCGCTGCGGTACCGCTCTCGCCTCTATGCCGATGAAGGACAGTACGAAAAGGCGGCCCAGGAACTGAAGCGATTTCAGCAACTGGCCGACAGGGTAACGGACGGAGTTCTTGGGAGTCGAGGAGCGTACCTCATTGTTGAAGGAGACATCGAAAAGGGGCGCGATCTCTCGCGACGAGCGATGGAGAAGAATCCTGTTATGTATTTCTGGCCTCTTTATATTGGGCACAGCTATCTTTTACGGTACCAACCGAAGTCCGCAAAGCTATATTACCGAAAGGCCATCGAGCGCATCGAATCGGAAGAGGCATTCCAAAATGCACTATCCGAATTCGACGGGCTTGTGAATCAGGGATATGACGAAAAGCGGGTTTTGAGGATGAAAGACTGGTTTCGCGTCACGTATCTCTCGGAGGGAGGTGGAAGGGGTGGTACAGATCCGCTTGCTTTTCTCGGGACGTGGATCACGATCATCGTCGGGATTGTCTCGCTTTTTCAGAAGGGAGAAGAAGCAATGGTCAGTTCTACTCGGAACGCCGTCCGGGATTGGCTGATGAGGAAAGAACTGGTGAACCAAGACCTGAACTGGTCAGACAGCTTCAGGTCATTTTTCGAGTCTGTTTTTACTGGGAAGCACTTTTCTTGGATCTGCTTCTACCGATCTGCCCTCGCCTCTGCCCTCGTTGTGACGCTTCTCGTCCTGGGCATGATCGGATTCGGCGCCATGAGTCTGCACGAGTTCTCAGAAATGTCGCCTGCTGGACGCGTTGGAGATGTAATGGGATCGGTCTATGCAATTGGTTTCGCGATCCTCTTCAACGTCGTCATAGACTATGTTTCGCTGGGACAGACTCGGTGGATAATTGGACGCATGTCCCAAACCAACAGCACATCGAGCCACTTCGGACTCCTGTGCCTCGACGCCGTACTCACGGCCGGGATATTTTTTGTCGGATTGGCCAGCTACCGGACTCTTGACCTCACGATTGGTGCTCTTCTGAGTGGTCAGTGGCTTGAGCCAAGCAGCATTTTTCATTATCTCGTTTTTGAGTTTGCATCCGATCGCTGGCAGAAAATCACAAGTGGAGGTCATTTAACGACGGCCCTATTTACTTCCACATTCCTCACCTCCATTTGGATTTGGCTCTACGTGGCAGCAGGACTCATTCTCCGAAGTGCGTTGCACTTGTTTCGCGGCGTGGACTGGATGCGCGAGCTGTTCGACGTGGAGAACCGTCCCGTCCAGGCCCTCGGCCTCATGCTCGCTGTTCTCACGACGGGCGTCTTCCTTCTCAGCATGCCGTTCGTACTGTGATTTCCAAAAGTCTCGTCGGTTGCAAAACCGCCCTCTGATTGCAAGAGGAATGTTCATTTTTGCCTGGATGCAAAAACGAACCAAAAAGATCACGCCTGGGAAGAAAATGCCTGACGCCTGCTTCGACTTCGCCCAGGGGATGACCCTTCGGGCCCCTGAAATTCTTCGAACTTGGTCGTTTCACTCCCGTCAGACAGCGAAGAATTTCCGGGCGCTCGGGTCTCCGCAGTCGTCCGGGCGGCATTTTCTTCAAGGGCGAACGGGCTCAGGTTCGACGGTTGGAAGTCAATTCGGACTGGTGGGCTGTTTGCGATCCAGGCTGCAGACCTGCACGTCTTCCCGGCAGGCGGGCTGCTTGTGGATCGGCCTACTTGCCCTCTTCGTCGTCGCGCTGCTCGCTCCAATTCCGGCCCCCGCTCAATCCACGCAGGTGCCAATCGACTCGCTCCTCGAACGGGCCGAAGCCAGGGCCGACTCGGGCTCGACGGCAGTGGCCATTGATCTCTACGGACAGGTACTCCGGCGGGACTCGACGGTGGAGG
>CAZSBW010000465.1:2100-2816 GCA_964604815.1 uncultured Salinivenus sp.
AAACGAGTGCCCTGCACGATCGCGCCGACCTGTACGCTGAACAGGACAAGTACGCCGAGGCCGCCCGGGCCATGAAGCGGCTGCAACAAGTGGACGCGACTCCTTCGGCGTACGATTTTGGGACCCGAGCCTGGTACCTCATCATGGCCGGGAACGACCTGGAAACGGCGCAGGACCTCGCACGTCGGGCGATGGAGATCGACTTGAGCGACACCCGATGGCCCAACCATCTCGGGCACGCGTACCTCCTGGACAAGCAGCCCCGCACCGCCAAGTTCTATTACCGAAAAGCCATGCGGCGGATGAGCTCGACGGAGGACCTGGACGGCGCACTGGCGGCCTTCGACACGCTCGTCGCGCAGGGCCACCCGAAGGAGGGCCTGCTCAAGATGAAGGACTGGTACCACGTGACGTACCTGAAGGAAGGAAACGACATGGGCGGCGGGGCCGGCCCGCTTGCCCTGCTCGGCACCTGGATTACCGTGATCGTCGGACTTGTGTCGTTGTTTCAGAAGGACGGGGAGACAATGACGCCGGAGAGCCAGGCCCTCGTTCGCGACTGGCTCGTGCGGGAGGATCGCGAAGATCAGATCGCAAACTGGCCCGACAGCTTCAAATCGCTGTTCGATGCCGTTTTTACCGAACACCATTTCTCGTGGACGTGCTTCTACCGGTCGACCCTGGCATCCGCAGTCATCGTCACCGGACTTTTCCTT
>CAZSBW010000466.1:0-2788 GCA_964604815.1 uncultured Salinivenus sp.
CCAAATGTGGACCCCGCATATCTCCTAATGCTCACGTGGGCACAGGCGGCGCCTCGTAACATACTTTTTGCATATCCGAAGGGGGACGTATATCTCGTTTCCGAGATCACCCCTCAGTGCACGCGGTGCCGATTCGTCTTTTGCGAGTCGGGCTGTACTGCGATGCTCTTGCCTGCTCCTGAGCCCCGGTTCCAATGGACATCGCGTTCTTTCTGAGCATTCTCGGAGCAGTCCTCGTCGGCTTCGCCGTGACGGCTGTCCTCACGCCCCTCGTCCGGCGCAGAGCATCCGAATGGGGGCTGTGCGACCGGCCCACCCACGAGCGAAAGACGCACTCCTGTGATATGCCGACCGGAGGAGGGCTCGCGATTGCTGCGGGGATGGGAGCCGGCTTCACCGTTCTTTATGGGGTTGGGGGAGCTCTTCCGGAAGGGATGCAGTCACGTTCCTTTTGGGGAGGAGCGCTCTTGATGCTGGGGGCCGGATTTTGGGATGATCGAAAGGGAATCGATCCGAAGACCAAGTTTGCGCTCCAGCTTGTCGCCGCCTATCTGCTACTTCACGCAGGGATCCACTTACAGGTCGGAGGGCTCACGCTCGCCGAGGAGGGCGAGTTCATTCGTGCGCTGTACGTCGTTCCGCTCTCGCTGCTCTGGATCGTGGGGGTCACCAACGCCATTAACCTGGTCGACGGTCTCGATGGATTGGCGACGGGCGTGACCGGCATTGCTTTTCTCGCCTGTGCAGCGCTCTTCGGCGTCACGGAAGGGCCTCTCCTGATGGCCACCGGAATTGTGATGGCGGGGACGTCTTTCGGCTTCCTCCCGCACAACTCGAAGCCCGCGTCCATCTTCATGGGAGACTCTGGAAGCCTCTTCCTGGGCTACATGCTCGCCGCCTACACGTTGCAGGGCTCGCTTCATCCGGATCCGACCCTCGCCCTTCTCATCCTTCCGCTGCTGCTGGGGGTGCCGGTGCTGGACACCGGGGCGGCCATCGTGCGGCGAGCCCGGTCTGATCGATCCATCTTTGCGCCGGATCGCAATCACATTCATCACCGCCTCACCGACAATCGGTCGGAAAGCCGTGCAGTGCTGACGCTGTACCGAGTCGGGGCCTGGTTCGGAAGTGCGGCAATTCTGATCGCGGCACTACCTATTGTACGGGGCGGCGTGCTCGCCGGGGGCACCGCAGTAATTGCTTTCGTGTGGGTTTGGCGTCTCGGATGCCTGACGCCCCTCCCGCCTGTCGGAAAGACCGCCGAGAAGCGGCCCGCTGAAACAGGCCCGCCGTCCGGGAAAGCAACTGCGGAAGGGAACGTGCCGTTGGGACGTGGCGATGAGTTTGCCCCGAAGGCCGTGCAGGGGCGAGCGACCGACGGGCGTGAGGCGGAACGGCAGCCTCTCTCCCCGTAAGATCGCTTCTTCTCTCGCGAATCTGTCCCATTTCCCCTGACGCTTGGAACATGGCTACTCTTCCCTTGTCTCCACCGGGCAAGACTGCCGTTCTCGGAGGGAATCCTTCTTCAGCGACTCAAGCTCTCGCGTGCACGGAGATGTCTAGTGCTGACGCCTATGAGTTTGTCCGGACCTGCCTCTCGCATCGCCCCGACGCAGCGCGGCGCGAGGCGGTCCAGTCGTTCCTGGAGGCCGGCCTCGACTGGGAAGCCGTCCAGCGCAGGGCACGCTGGCATCGCGTGCTCCCGCTCTTCTTTCAAGCCCTCGAAGACCTCCTTGGCCCCACGCTTCCGCCTCCGATGTGCGAGCAGATTCGAGAGCACCGACGGGGCGTGCGCATCCAAAATACATTCGTGGCCCAGGAGCTGGCCCGCGTTCACCGGCGGTTCGAGGACGCAGGCCTTCCACTTCTGGCCATGAAAGGCCCCGTCCTCGCGCAGGAAGCGTACGGCGACATTGCCCTGCGGCACTCCGTGGACGCGGACGTGGCAATCCCCAGCGATCAATTTTCCGAGGCCGATCGTCTCCTGAAAGATCTCGGGTACGAGTACGCGGCCAAGCGCAAGGGAATGAGCGGATGGCGAGCATCTCTGTCTCGCTACCTCGACGGCCAGTGGGAATTTGCGCGGGGGAGCACCTTCACCCTGGACGTACACACGCGGCTGATGCCGCCTGGGTATTCCTTCGCTTCCGACTTTCATCCGTTCTGGGAGCGAGCGCGTCCTATTCGTCTCTCCGACGATGCTGTCGTCCAGGGGTTTTCTCCGGAAGACCGCCTCCTGGTCCTGATCCATCATGGCATCAAGAATCAGTGGCGGGCCTTGCGCCACGTTGCCGACGTTGCGGCTGTTATTCAGAGGGAGGACATAGACTGGCACGTGGTGGGCGATCGTGCAAAGGCGACGAATGCCACTCGGGCACTGCGGTTGGGGCTGCATATGGCCCACGACCTTTTGGACGTTACGCTCCCGAACCGCGCTGAGGAACGCTTCCTGGAGAACTCCACGGAGCACGTTTCCGCGTCCATGAAATCATATCTGCAGAGTCGCCCGCAGCAGTCAGCACTTCCGCTTGCAGATCGCATACGCCTCCAGATGGCGACGAAGGATACCCTTGCGGACCAGCTCCGCTATGGGGCTCACTCCCTGCTACACCATCTCTGGGATGGGATTCTTCGACCCGGTTCTTCCGTTCTCTCCGTCTAACGACACCCATCTCCCCATGGAAGACAAAACGACACTTACCGAATCTACCGTCGTCGTGATGGCCGATCACCTGACGTCGGCCCAGGTGGAGGGAGAGCGCGTCTTGCTTGACCTGGAAGACGGCAT
>CAZSBW010000467.1:0-2774 GCA_964604815.1 uncultured Salinivenus sp.
TCCTGGCCGTGGAGGGATCGACGCTGCGACAGGGGCGCCTCACCGACGGAGAGCGCACCGTGTTTGCCACCGGCACGGCACAGACCGGCGGGTGGCGTGCGATCCGCGCGGTAGGGGACGGAACGCACTTTCGGGGGTACGTGGACGGCGAGATGGTCGTGCACGGGCACGGCGACGCGGCGGCGCTGGGCGCAGCGGGGCTTCGGCTGGACGGCAGCGGAACCGTGCGCCTCCGTCGTCTCGCGGCGGAAGCGCTTTAGACCTTCATCGACGGAAGCGTGGAAACGGGAAGCTGCTTCCCGCATTCGACCCTCGTTACCCTCTCAAGCGCTTTTTCAACCGTTTGCTTTTTCTATGACTCGACGTTCCCAGCCCCTCTCCCTGTACATGTCACTGATCGCGGCACTTGCACTCATGGTCGTGGGCTGTGGGGGCGGCAGTGGTGAGCAGGACGATTCTGCGACCGCAGAAGCCGCCGCGACCCCCGACACGATCGACATCACGATGACGGACTATGCCTACGAGCCCGACAGCATCTCCGTCCCCGCCGGGCAGGAGGTGACCCTGCGGTTCGTCAACGAGGGCACTGTCGAGCACTACTTCGTCGTCGGCGATACCGTTGCAAGTAACAAAGACGGGTTTGAACAGAACGCCTTCAGTGGCGTCTCGATCGAGAAGAACAAGCAGTCCGAAGAACGGGAAACGGAAGACGGAGAGCACGAGAAGGAAGAAGATCACCACGAAGAAGAGAAGCATGAGGAGGAAGAAGACCATCACGAAAATGAGTTTGAATTGCCGCCCGGCGGCAGCGGCTCCATGACGTTTACGCTTCCGTCCTCGAAGGCCGGCACGTATACGGTTGCGTGCTTCGAGACGGAAGGACGTAAAAAGCACTACGAACTGGGCATGAAGGGCACACTCACCGTCACGGCCTCCGCCGAAAATTAGTGGAGAGGGGAAGAGAGGGGGGCGGCAAAACACAGATGCGGACAAGCATCCATTGCCTGCGCTGAGGAACACGTACCCCAACCCCCTATACGCATCCTATCCCTAAGTCAAACGACCGACCCTCCGTGAGCGCCGTTTCGCCCACATATCGGCTCGGCACAGCCCTCGTTGCCCTGCTGTTTGCGCTGGGAGGGGGCGTGCTCACGGTCCCTGCCTCGTGTGCGGCCCCGGGACCGATGGCCCCCAGGCACTGTGGGGGATCCGAGACGGGGCAGCACTGCGATGGGGGCGTGGGGGCGGCGCCGGCCGTTTGCCTCACGCATCACGCCAGCCAGGGGGCACACACGAACCGGGGCTCGCCGGTGAATTCGTTGTCGTCGAGCGGAGCAGCCCAGACGGTTCGCTTGTCTGATCGGATTCGAACGCACACGACCTCCCCTCTTTCGTCTGCTGAGCCTGCGATCCGGTGGGCGCAGCGTCTTCATGCCCACGTCGGGGTATGGCTTGAGTGAGTAGGACGGAGGCAGTCCCGTCATCGATTCGATCGACGGGGCCTGCCTCTAGCAGTCACCATTTGGGATCTCGTCGAGGTCCTGTTGCGGGGCAATCCTGTCCCTTCTGTCTCTGACTGTTCATCTGCTCCTACCCTCGCTCTATGCCTACGGACGACTCTTTCCCTGTACCCGACCTGAATTCCTCTCGCTCGAACGCATCGTCTTCCGTCTCGCGCCGCGACTTTTTGCGGAGTGCCGGGGCCCTCACGGCGATGGCCGGCATTCAGGCCCTCTTGCCCGACTGGGCCCATGCCACCGGGGGCGCTCAGACCGGCGGGCTTTCGGGCCTGGCGCCTACGCGCCGGTCCGGCAACCGCGTCGAGTACGACCTCGCCATCGACAAAACGCCGTTTGAGGTGGACGGTCGGCGCGCGAGCGCCATCACGCTCAACGGCACGGTGCCGGGGCCGCTCATTCGCCTGCAGGAGGGCGAGGAGGCCGTGCTCCGCTATCACAACAAGCTGGAGGAGGAGACCTCCATCCACTGGCACGGGCTCCTGATTCCCAACCAGTACGACGGCGTGCCGGCGGTCAACTATCCCGGCGTGGCGCAGGGCGAGACCTTCGAGGCCGGACCGTTCGAGGTGCGGCAGTACGGCACCTACTGGTACCACAGCCACTCCGGCCTCCAGGAGCAGCTGGGCCACTACGGCCCGCTCGTCATCGACCCCGCCGACAAGGAGCCGCAGCCCTACGACCGCGAGCACGTCATCGTCCTGTCAGACTGGGCCTTCGAGGACCCCCACGACATCCTCGACAATCTGAAGAAGGGGGAGCACTACTACAACTTCCAGCAGCAGACCGTTGGAGAGTTCTGGTCGGACGTGTCGGAGGACGGCTTCTGGAGCACTCTCAAGAACCGCCTGCGCTGGGACCGGATGCGGATGAGCGCGACCGACCTGTCGGCTGTCCGGGCGCCCACCTACACCTACCTCATGAACGGCCGGGCGCCGGGGGCGAACTGGACCGGCCTCTTCAACCCGGGCGAGCGGGTGCGCCTCCGCTTCGTCAATGCCAGCGCGGCCTCGATCTTCGACGTTCGGGTGCCGGGGCTGGAGATGGGGGTCGTCCAGGCGAGCGGCCAGAACGTGGAGCCGGTGACGACCGACGAGTTTCGCATCGGGACGGCCGAGCGGTTCGACGTGATCGTGGAGCCGACGGAGGACCGCGCCTACACGGTCTTCGCCGAGTCGCTGGACCGGAGTAGCTACGCCCGCGGCACGCTCGCCCCTCGCGAGGGCATGGAGGGCCCGGTGCCCGACCCCCGCGACC
>CAZSBW010000468.1:0-2773 GCA_964604815.1 uncultured Salinivenus sp.
CCTCGGCGGCGATGTCCTCGACGAGGGTCTCGTGCCGCTCGCGGGCTTCCTCCTCGAAGGCATCGTCAATGGGCTGCACCTCCGGCTCGGTCTGGCCCTCCGGATAGTGGAGCTGCTTCATCCGCAGCACGTCGATGAGGGTGCGAGAGCCTTCGCCCGCTGGAAACTGCACGACCGTCGCCCCCCGTCCGAAGCGGTCCTCGATCTCCGCGACGATCGCACGGAAGTCGGAGCCGCCCTGGTCGATGTGGTTGATCACGAAAATCGACGGGGTGTCCATCTGCTCGCCGTAGGACCACGCCGCCTCGGTGCCCACCTCCACGCCCGACCGGGCGTCCAGCACGCAGAGGGCCGTGTCGGCCACCTTCATCGCGGCAATCACCTCGCTCGAAAAGTCCGAGTACCCCGGCGTGTCGAGGATGTTGATCTTGTGGCCGTTCCACTCGGCGTGCAGGAGGGAGGTAAAGATGGACATTTCCCGGTCCTGCTCACTCGGATGGAAGTCGCTGGCCGTGGAGCCGTCGCTAATTGAGCCGACGCGGTCGATGGCCCCACTGGCGTGAAGCATCGCGTCGGCCAGGACGGTTTTGCCGCAGCCCTGATGGCCCACGAGGGCGACGTTGCGAATGTCGACGGTAGAGGAGACAGTCATCGGTTCTCCGGGTTGATGGCTGAGGAAGGACATCGAAGGGCACGGAAGCGCTTCGATCCGAAACGGACTTCCGGCCTCGCGGAATGTTAAAGATAGGAAACGTCAAGGATGTGTCAAGTAGAAATTGGACAGGGCGGGACGTTTTTCGGGGCATCGCCGCCCCGCCCGGTGTAGCCCTTCCGGTGTTGAGTGCCCCCGTCGCGTTCTCGCGCATCACGGCTCCACAGCACGGAAGTCGAGAAGCCGCCGGGGCCGTCGGTGCCGCCCACCATCCGTCCGAAGCGGCCGGTCTCCCCGATGCCCGAGCACGTCAGGATCCGCGGCGAGCGAGAACAACATCTCGACGTTCTGGAAGAGGTGGGAAAGCGGCTCGCAGACGAGGAGGAACAAACGTTGCAGGAGGCCGCTCAGCGCATTCTCGACCGTGCGCCCGTCGATGAGTCTCCCCCCGAGGACCGACTACCGGAGGATCTTGCTTCTTCGTCGAAGGGACCATCAGCGTAGACGCGTCCAGGCTCACTCTTTATTTTGCGGAAAGCACATCATGCCAAAGCTCCCCCTCGACATCCCCGACGACGTGGCCGATGCCCTCCGCCTCCCGCCCGACGGCGCGGAGCAGGAGGTGCGGAAGGAACTGGCTGTGACGCTCTACGCCCGGCAGCTCCTACCACTGGGCAAGGCGCGTCAACTGGCCGGTCTCTCGCGGCGGGATTTCGAGGCTCTGCTCGGAGGGCGTCAAATTCCTCGGCAGTATTCCGAAGAGGATCTCGACGCCGATCTCGACTATGCGCTGGGGGACGAGGGCCGGCAGCAAGCGTATGGATGACCGTCGGCAACGACGAGCCCACTTCGAACCATGCTCAACGGGCTCGATATAACAAATCGCGGGATTTCTTTTTCATACAAAAGAATCTCGTTCGAGACCGCTGCCGGAAATGAGGCGTTCGTCGGTCCATCCCTCCCGCTAGACCCTCGATCATCGAAGCGGGTACCATGAAGCGCCAAAAACTCAAGACGCTGGTCCATTACATTTGCCACAAGGTTCGGGACCCGTCGAAGCTCGGCAAAACGAAATTGAACAAGGTCCTATTCTTTGCCGACTTCCAGGCCTTCCTCGATCGCGGCGAGTCGATGACGGGGGAGACGTACGTCAAATTTCAGCACGGTCCGGTCTCCGAGCACGTCGAGGAGATCATTGCGGAACTGGAGGAAGAGGGAGCACTTGCGACCCGAGAGACGAAGCATCACGGCTATCGAAAGAAGGAGTACGTGGCCCTCGAAGAACCGGATCTGTCTTCCTTTTCGGGACAGGAAATTAGCGTGGCGGACGACGTGATCGACGACGTGTGCCGCGACCACACTGCTGCCTCTATCAGCGAGTTTTCCCACAACCACATCTGGGAAGCCGCCGAAATTGGAGAGGAGATTCCGTACGAGGCTGCCCTCGTCTATCAACTTGGGGAGATCGAACCCGATGACATGGCGTGGGCGAAGGAGCAAATCGAACGGCGAACAGATCCGGATACAGCCCAGGCGTAGGATTGGTTTTCATCGAATCGGGAGGCGGTTGAACCTTCATGCACACGGTCGTCAAAGAAGAATCCGTCACCGATTTCATCGACCGTGAAGCGCAGAACCATCCCCGATTGCGGGACGTGGTTCGCGGGCTGGAGTGGTTGCTCAGTCGAGAACCACACCAGGAGGCAGCAGAGGAGGTTCCTGGGTCCATCGAGCGGTTTGGTCAACTGATGTACCTGATCAAGACGGAGGATCTATGCTTTCACGAGGCCGGGCCACCTCTCCGTCTCCTGTACTACGTCGAGGAGGAGACAGTTGTCTTCTGGGGGATTGGCTTTGATGGCCCTGACCAGCTGGGTTCAACTCATCCGCAACGCCCCCGCAACATCTCCGCGAAGACGAACGCCCCCCACCGAAACCGGGAAACGCGCGCCCACCCCGACGGTGTAACTTTTTCTGTGAGCATCAGCGCCTCGGTGCTCACGCATCACGATTCATCCCGACAGTAGTCGGGACAGGCTGTTTCACGAGAATCCACCGGGGCGCCCGACCTGAGCACTCCCTCCCGAAGCTGCCAGCCCCCTCGATGCCCGAGCACATCAC
>CAZSBW010000469.1:0-2773 GCA_964604815.1 uncultured Salinivenus sp.
CGGGCGAGGAGATCTCAGATCTCCAATGTAGAAGCCATTTTGCACGAGATCCACGAAGTCGTAGGTCACAGAACCTCCGCCAAACAGCTTCTCAAGCTCTCTCCTTGCAGATCTGCCTTTTCGCCTGCTACTGGCCCCTCCCCAGGAGTCGAGAACTGGATCACAGCGATCCTCGGTAGTCGGCGTTATTCTTCCGTCTCGACCACCGTCCCAATCCGCATGGGTTCTTCCTCGCGGGCTCGTAGAACCCGACGCGCCTCATCTGTGTCCGCCGAGCGAACCACCGCCACCAGTCCCACGCCGAGATTGAAGGTGCTCCGCATGTCGGCCTCCGGCACGTTCCCCACCCGCTGGATGAGGTCGAAAATCGGCGGTCGGGGCCACGCGTCGTAGTCCACCTCCGCCGTGCACCCGTCCGGCAGCACGCGTTCCAGATTGCCCGGCAGGCCCCCGCCCGTCACGTGGACGAGTCCGCGCGCGAGGTCGGCGTCCACCAGGGCCTGGATGGTCGACAGGTACGACCGGTGGACGCGAAGCAGCGCCTCCCCGATCGTCTCCCCGTCGAGCGCGTCGACCCGATCGTCTACGTCGTAGCGGTCAAACAGAACCGTCCGGGCGAGGGTGTAGCCGTTCGTGTGGATGCCGGTCGAGGGCAGCCCCAGGAGCACGTCACCGGGCTCAATGTCGTCCCCATCCACAATGTTGGGCTTGTCAACGATGCCCACGATCGTCCCCACGAGATCAAAATCGCTCGCGCCGTACACGTCGGGCATCTCGGCCATCTCCCCGCCCACGAGGGCGGTGTCGGTTTCGTTGCAGGCCGTCGCGAAGCCGCGCACCACGTCCTCCGCCACGCCGGGGTCGAGCGTGCCGGTGCCCACGTAGTCGAGGAAGTAGAGCGGCCGGGCCCCGCACACCGCCACGTCGTTCACGCAGTGGTTCACGAGGTCCTGGCCCACCGTGTCGTAGCGCTCACAGCGGGCGGCCACCTTCCCCTTCGTGCCCACCCCGTCGATGGAGGAGACGAGCACCGGCTGGTCCACGTCGCCCAGGTCGAGTTCGAAAAAGGACCCGAAGGCCCCGATGTCGGCCAGCACCCCGGGCGTGAAGGTCTCGCGCACCATCGGACGAATGCGATCCACGGCCTCGTCTCCGGCCTCCACGTCCACGCCCGCATCTTTGTACGTCGTCATGATCGGAAGAAATCGGTTTTGTAAAGCGCGTTCTATTGCGTATTTCGTATTGCGTATCGACCACGCAAAGTTCTAACAGACGTTGCGGCCTTCGTGCGACTATTCGATCTGACGGCAGTCACTCCTGCCACTGTCGTCCCCCTAACTTCAGTACTCGATTCGACCCTTCGTCCGCGATATTGTAAACGGAAATGTATTACTTGTGAAGCGTCGCCTGTCGTTTCGATAAGACAGCTCTCCTTCTCAACTCGGATTCACGGTCTCCCCGCCAAATGTCGCTGCTGAAGTCGATAGCGGAGGGCAATGCCGAGATACGCAATACGCGATACGAAATACGACAGGTTACCCCGTCACGGAGCGTCCCAGAACCGTTTGCACGTAGACCTGAATGCGCCGGAAAAGGGACAACTCCACCGGCTCGCCCCACAGGTCATAGTCCCGCCGCTCCAGTTCCGTGAGCAGTTCGAGGGCGCCCACCCAGAACCGCTTGAGGGAAAATCGCCGCCGCAGCGACAGGTTCGAGATCAGGGGGCGGCCCTGCGCCAGGGCATTGCGAATGCGCACGCTCTCTTTCCAAAGCAGGCCCTGCACCCGTTCGTCGACGGTGCCCGCCCGCAGTTGGTCGACGGACACGCCTTTCTGCCGGAGGGTGTCGAGCGGGATGAAGAGACGGCCTCGGGTCACGTCCTGCGGGAGCGCGAGGAGCCGCCCGAGGTGAAAGAAGCCGCGCGCCAGTTCGTCGGCGTGGCGGAGGCGGACCGACATTTCGATCCCCGCCAGCCCGGCCAGCAGCCGCCCGTGCGGCACCGCCCAGAGCCCGACGAAGTCTCTGAGGGCAGCGCTTGTCTCGAATCGCGTCTCGCCGTAGAGGGCGCGGGCCGCCTCCACCTGGGCCCCCAACAGCGACCGATCCAGATCGTGCTCCTCGCAGGCCGCATACGCCGCCGTCCACACCTCGTCGCGGAGGAGCCGCATCGGATCGCCGGCCTCGGCCCGTTCCCGCTCGTCGTCGAAGAAGGCGTCGATCGCCGCCTCCGTTCCATCGACCCCGACGGGCTCCGGGTCGGTGAGGGCCGAGTGCCACGCCCAGAGCGCGTGTGCGGCAGGGCGCAAACGCCCCGACCACTGATCATAAAAAGGACGCGGCAGATGCGAAACGCGATCGGTGACCATCGCCCAGCGGAACTGATCGAGCGAGAACGCAGCGCCGAAATATGGAACGGGGAAGCCGACGGCCACCGGCTTCCCCGTTCAGAATCCGTCTCAAATGCCAGGCACAACCTACGCCGGTGCGTCCGCAAACTCCTGCTTCACGACACTAATCTGGCTGCCGTCGAGCACCATCTGAAGCTCGCGCTCCGAGAGGTCGTGCTCCACGACGTAGGTTTCGTCCTTGTCGGCATTGGTGAGCTCCACGTCGGTGCCGGCCTTGATCTGATCGCGCAGGTTCCGGAACTGGAGCGTGTCGCCCTGCTCGATGCTGTCGTAGGACTCGTCGTCCTTGAACAGGAGCGGCAGGATGCCGAAGTTCGCCAGGTTCTGCCGGTGAATCCGGGCGTAGCTCTTGGCGATCTTGACGC
>CAZSBW010000470.1:0-2758 GCA_964604815.1 uncultured Salinivenus sp.
AGCTCGTGATCGACCTCTACAACATGACGCCGGAGGGCAACTATCAGGAGGAGGCGACCGGCGAACGAACGGGGAAGAACATTTTGTACCTGGAACGGTCGTTGGCGGAAGCGGCCGAGCGGCGCGGGTTGGAGGTGAATGCACTTCGATCGACACTTGAAGAGGTCCGATCTAAGCTCCTGAACCAGCGGGACAAACGACCGCGCCCCGGCCTCGACGATAAAATTCTCACGGACTGGAACGGACTGATGATTGCGGCCCTCTCGACGGCCGCGCGCACCTTTGATGAGCCGACCTACGAGGCGGCAGCGGTGGAGGCGGGCGAGTTTCTCCTCGACACGATGCGGGACGCGGACGGTCGGTTGCTTCACCGCTTCCGCGATGGAGCGGCCGGTGTGCGGGCCCACCTCGATGACTACGCCTTCCTCGTTTGGGGGCTCATTGAGCTCTACGAGGCGACGCTCGCCCCCCACTGGCTGGAGATTGCGCTCGATCTTGTGGACGAAAGCCTGGAGCACTTCTGGGACGGGGCGGCGGGCGGCTTCTTCCTCACGGCCGACGACGGGGAGGAGCTCATCGTGCGCCCGAAGGAGGTGTCCGACGGGGCGAAGCCGTCCGGCAACTCCGTCATGTTGTCAAACTTGCTCCGCCTTGCCCGTCTGACGGGGCGGACGGACCTGGAGACCCGCGCCGATGCGCTCAACACGTGGGCGGGCAAGCAGGTGCGCTCACGGCCCACAGGGTTCACCGCGTTGCTCGCTGGGCTTCAGTTTGCGCTGGGGACCTCCCGGGAGGTCGTCGTGGCGGGGGAGCGAGACGGGGACGAGACCCAGGCCCTTCTAAACGAACTCCGGGCGCAGTACACCCCGTTCACGGTCGTCCTCCACCGCCCGCCGGGCGACGCACCGCCGATTACGGAACTGGCCTCGTTTACCGAAGCCCAAACGCCGGTCGACGGAACCGCGGCGGCCTACGTGTGCCGGGACTTTCGGTGCGAGGCGCCGACCACCGATCCGAAGCAGTTGCGGGAGCAGCTTTCGTGAGCGTAGGGCAGCCCGTTCACGACCCTGACGGTGCGCCGCCCTTGAGATTTAGTTTTCAGTCTTCGTCCGAGTTGGAGAATACGTACTTCTGAATGGTGGCCTCCAACTCCTCCAGCTTGAAGGGCTTGGAGAGGATGTCGTCTACCTCGCCGACGGCCTCTTCGGTGTCGGTGTAGCCGGTGAGGAGAATGACGGGCATGTCCGGGGCGCGCTCGCGCAGCCGACGAGCGAGCTCGGCTCCGGTCATTTCGGGCATCCCGAAGTCGGTAAAGACGATGTCGTAGTGGTTCTCCGCAAAGGTGTCGAGGGCCTCGCTGCCCGACGAGGCGCGGTCCACCTCGTGGTCGTTGAGCGTGAGGAGCTGCGTCACAATGGAACGCACCATTTCCTCGTCGTCGACGACGAGCACGCGCACGTTCTCCGTGTCCGTCGGTTCGGTGTCGGTTGTCTTGCGCTCCGGCTCGGACTCGTCGGCCGGGGGAAAGGTGAGGGTGAACGTCGTGCCCTCGCCGGGTTCCGACTCTACCTCAATGTCCCCCCCGTGCTCTTGGACAATGCCGTAGCTGGCGGAGAGCCCCATGCCGGTCCCATCCTCGCCTTTGGTCGTAAAAAGGGGCTCGAAAATGTTGTCCTGGACCTCATCGCTCATGCCGATGCCCGTGTCGGTCACCTTCGCACAGATCGCCTGCTGGTCGGTCGTGAAGGTGTTGAAGGTGAGGAGCCCGCCCTCCGGCAGAGCCTGCACGGCGTTGAGGATGAGATTCACGAAGACCTCTCGGAGCTCGGAGGCGGAGCCCATGATGTCCGGCACGTCGTCGAGCTTCCGTTCCACGTCGATCTCAATGCCCTGCCGGCGCGGCTCGTTGTACCAGTAGGGCTGGGTGATGGTGATGCAGTCCTCGATCAGCGCCGAGAGGTCGATGCGCTCGAAGTGCTTCTGCGTGTCTTCTCGGATGTAGCGCTGGAGCTTTTCGATGAGGGCCGCTCCGTCCTCGGCGGTCGTCTCGATCGTCTGGATGGACGGCTGGATCGATTCGGAGTCGGAATTGCCCCGGTTGGCCTTCTCCTTCAGCAGTTCGATGTGGCCGATGAGGCCGCTTAGCAGGTTGTTGAGGTCGTGGGCTACGCCCATCGTCATCCGCCCCAGGGCCTCCATCCGGTGCCGCTGCGTCTGACTAATCATCCAGGAGGGAGGCTCGGCCATCACCTCGCCGCTGATCGTGACGGCCGTGATCCGATGGGTGTTCTCTTCGTCGCCGTGCACGGGCACGAAGTTGAGGAGTACGGGCAGGGGTTCGTCCCGGTCCGGTGTGTTGGCGTTGACGACCTGATTGGTGACGAGTGTGCCTTTACCGGCCTCCAGGACCGAAGAGGTTGCCATCTCGCGGTCATCCTCGGGGAGCAAGCCCCAGGGAGCCTCTTCAGTGCCGAGGACGGACTGCCAGGCGTCGTTGCAGTGCCGCAGGTCCCCGGACGGAGCAAAGGTGGCAATGAGGAGAGCCGGTTCAACGGTCGGTACGGCGTCGGAAGCTTCCATTGAGGACATCGGGTCAATGCGAAGATAGAAAAGAAGGGTTCACACACAATCCCTATGCTCGGTCTGACAGCGTCCCCGCTGCCCGTTATTATTGAAAGTACCGACCTGGATCGTTAGATGTAAACCCAACTTCCTGTTCGATTCGGAAATCAATCAGGCGGGGCGAGCGGGAGGAACG
>CAZSBW010000471.1:0-2756 GCA_964604815.1 uncultured Salinivenus sp.
TGCTCGAAAACGCGTGGTACTCCGTCATCGCCCCCGAGAGCTGCTCGCAAATTCTCTGGCGCTCCTGGGAGCACAAAGAAGACGCCGCGCGCGCCCTCAAGCTCACGGCCCCCGACCTGAAGGAGGTGGGCGTCATCGACGAAATCGTGTCCGAGCCCGTGGGCGGCGCGCATCGGGATCGGGAAACGACCTTCGCGACCGTCGGGCAGGCCATCGCCGGCGCCCTCAACGACCTCGAAGGCATCGATACCGACACCCTCCTCGACCGGCGGCTGGAGAAGTTCGACGCCCTCGGCGAGTACGAGACGGCCGAGCCGATGGCCCCGGCGCCCCACTGAAAGGGCCTTCCGTGCGACGACGCACTCTTCCTCTCGGTTTTCCCCTTCCCCGTGTCCTACGTCTACCCGTACCACCATCGCGTCCGCTACCGCGAGTGCGACCCGATGGGCGTGGTCTACCACACCCACTACCTCGACTACTTCGAGGCCGGGCGGACGGAGGCGCTTCGCGACCTGGGCGTCCGCTACCGCGACCTGGAGGACGACGGGGTCATCATGCCGGTGGTGGAGGCCAACATCCGCTACCGGGGACCCGCCCGCTACGACGAGGTCATTGTCGTGGAGGTATCGTTTCCGGAGATGCCGTCTGTGCGCGTGCCGATCGAGTACACCGTCCACCGCGAGGGGCAGGGCGAGACGCTCGCCGAGGGCCACACCACCCTCTGCTTCATGGATGCAGAGCGGCGGCGGCCCATCCGCGCGCCGGAGGCGGTGCGAG
This sequence comes from uncultured Salinivenus sp., assembly GCA_964604815.1. Taxonomy (GTDB): domain Bacteria; phylum Bacteroidota; class Rhodothermia; order Rhodothermales; family Salinibacteraceae; genus Salinibacter. The sequence goes on from CAZSBW010000471.1 coordinate 778, forward strand.
ATGCCTTCGAGCGCTCGCTTGACGACTGAAGATCCGCCGCCGGGCTTCCTCCATTTAGAAGTCGCAGGCCCCATTAGGGGGGTGGCCCCGACGTGTACCTGGCCGCTGTTCTCTCCGTACACGGAGCAGTAGCAGACGACGAAGCTGTACTGATTGAACATCTGAGAAGCTGTTTGGTGGATGGATTCGAAGCCGAGACACAGTGGGCGAAGTGCCAGAAAGGCGCTCAAGTGAGTCCCTGTAGCGGCGCTACCGGGCGAACGCAGAAGCCTTTCTGCACGAGATCCACGAAGTCGCAGGTCGAAGACAATCCGCCAAACAGCTTCTGACGCACTCGATTGGGCGGGAATGCGTTGAGCGTATCCGGAACAGCCGGCGAAGAGGAAATCCCTCGAAGAATTGGCTCCCGCATCTGTCCTGAGACATTGACGAGTCGAGTCACGCCGCCTACCTTTAGGGACCGAGTCCTGCCCCGCCGAAGACGCGTCCGCTGCCTCTTTCTGCACAGACCGTATTACGTGTCCGAGCGTTCTCCGAGATGCGGAATCCGCAGTACGAAACGCGCGGCAACTTGTCCTTTCCCCCTTTTCCGGCGCGCCTGTTCCACACCCGCCTAACGCTCCCGTGTCCGCGACCCTCCTCTTCCACGACCGCTACCTCGACTACGACTTCGGCCCGGAGCACCCGTTCAGCCCCACGCGGCAGGAAATGGTGGTGAGCCTGCTGGACGCGCTGGGGCACCCCGTCGATGCGGTCGAGCCCCCGGTGGCGTCCCGCGAGGAGGTCCTGCGCGTCCACAGCGAGGCCTTCGTGGAAAAAGTCGAGGCGGCCTCGGACGGCCGTCCGCCGCCCCAGGCCTGGGACTACGGCATTAACACGGGCGACGTGCCCGTCTTTGAGAACATGGACGGGGCGACGCGGGGGCTCGTCGGCGGCACCCTTCACGGCGCTCATCTCTTGGCCGAGGGGGAGGCGACGCGAGTGCTGCAACTCGGCGGCGGACTGCACCACGCCCACGAGGGCCGCGCCTCCGGCTTTTGCGTGTACAACGACCTGTCGGTGGCCCTCGATTTTTTGCGGGAGCAAGGCCTCCGGGTCGCCTACGTCGACGTGGACGTGCACCATGGGGACGGCGTTCAGTTTCTGCACTACGACGATCCCGGCGTGCTCACGATCAGCCTGCACGAGTCGGGCCGGTACCTCTTTCCCGGCAGCGGGGGCGTGACGGAGATTGGCGACGGGGCCGGACGCGGAACGGCCCTCAACGTCCCGCTGGCTCCCCAGACTCAGCCCAACAGTTATCTGGACGTCTTCGATCGCGTGGTGCCCTACGCCCTGGACCACTTTGGGCCCGACGTGATCGTGGCCCAGTGCGGCGCCGACGCCCACTTCAAGGACCCGCTGGCCGACCTGCTCCTCTCGTCGCAGACCTACGAAACGATCTTCCGCCGGCTCCTCACGCTTGCCGGCGAGCACGCAGACGGGCAACTCCTCTGCACGCTTGGGGGCGGCTACCACCTCGACGCCGTGTCTCGCATCTGGACCCTGCTTGCGCTCGTGGTGCAAGACGCGGATCTCCCGTCGTCCCTTCCGGCAGACTGGCGCGAGCAGTGGAGGACGCGGGTCGAGACGAACCTGACCGAAACCCTCCACGACCCCGACCGCTCGTTCAACGTCTCCCGCCGCACGGCCATCGCGGAAAACAACCAGAAGACGAGTGAGCAGATGCTGGAACGGGCAGCCGCGTACTGGCACTGACCCTAGCAGGCTGCTGTTGCGCGTAAATGCACCTTTACCCCTTCCTCCCAAAACGGCAAATCGATTTTCCCTTCTTCGCCCTTTCGAGGGAAAATTTGGCTGCAAGGATGCGCTTTTTGCTTAAAACCCCCCCAAAAACTCTCCAGCCTCCAATGCGCAACAGGTTGCTAAGTAGACACGCAAAAATACCTTCATTCGAGAGTCATCCCGAAAGGGTTCGA
>CAZSBW010000472.1:0-2743 GCA_964604815.1 uncultured Salinivenus sp.
GCGTGGTTCGGGTCTTCGTGCCCTTCGTACTGGCCACGGCGGCCATCACGTTCGGCATCTGGATGGCGTTCGGGCCCGATCCGGTGCTCACCTATGCCCTCGTCACGGCGGTCTCGGTCCTCATCATCGCCTGCCCCTGCGCGATGGGCATCGCCACGCCGATCTCGGTGATGGTGGGCACGGGCCGCGCCGCCGAGCTGGGCGTGTACGTGCGGGAGGGCGAGGCCCTGCAGGCCCTCCACGGCGCCGACCTCGTGGCGCTGGACAAGACGGGGACGCTCACGAAAGGACGGCCCGAGGTGACGGATTTCTTGACGCAGAACGGCTTTGAGGAGGACGAGCTTCTCCGCTGGGTCGCCGCCGTCGAGCGGCAGTCGGAGCACCCGATTGGCGAGGCAATTGTGAGCCGGGCCGAGGAGTGCGGCCTCGCCCGGCCGGACGCCTCCGACTTCGACGCGATTCCGGGCCACGGCGTGCAGGCGACCGTAGAGGGACACACTGTCGCGATTGGAGCCGAGCGGCTGATGGACCGTCTGGACGTAGCGTTCGACGGGCAACAATCCGTTGCCGACGACCTGGCCGACGCCGCCAAGACACCGCTCTACGTCGCGGTGGACGGCACCCTCGCCGCCGTGGTGGCCGTGGCGGATCCGATCAAGGAGTCGACGCCCGCCGCGCTCGACGCCCTACACGACCTCGGCATCGAGATTGCCATGATTACCGGCGACGACGAGCGGACGGCTCGCGCCATCGCCCGTGAGCTCGGGATCGACCGGGTGCAGGCCGAGGTGCTGCCCGACGACAAGGCTGCGGCCGTGAAGCAGTTCCAGGGGCAGGGCCAGACCGTCGCGTTCGTCGGCGACGGCATCAACGATGCCCCCGCCCTCGCCCAGGCCGACGTGGGCGTTGCCATCGGCACCGGGACGGACGTGGCCATCGAAAGCGGCGACATCGTGCTCATGGCCGGCGACCTGCGCGGCGTCCCCAACGCGGTGCACCTGTCGAAGGCCACGATGCGCAACATCAAGCAGAATCTGTTCTGGGCGTTCGCCTACAACGTGCTCCTCATCCCGGTGGCGGCGGGCATCTTGTATCCGGCGTTCGGCCTGCTGCTGTCGCCCGCGCTGGCGGCCCTCGCGATGGTCTTCTCCGACCTGTTCGTGGTGGGCAACGCGCTGCGCCTGCGCCGGCTGAAGGCAGCGGTGGGGGGAGCGCCCGCGGCCTGATCCGGCGTCCGGAACGTGCATCGGATTCGCCGGATGACGGCCATTCTCAGAACGCGTTGTGCTATATGTGGACTGAATGTGTGCCCGGCTCCAGCCACCAGAAATGACCCCAACCGTCGCTCCAAGCTTGACTTAGGAGATTTGGATCTCCAGAGCCCATCCAGCCGCCTGGGTAGGCCTCTTCGGTTGTCTGATAGGCTCTGAATCAAGTTCAGAGCGACGGAGGTGCTGTTTTTCTTGTAAGGAGCTTACTCTCGAGGGCTTACGCATATGCACAATAACACAAGCCGTTCTCAGGCGAAAGTCGAAGGTCCACGTTCCGGAGCAGGCTGCCTATCCGGATCGGGTCTGGTCCGGACCGGTTGGCTCCGAGTAGGCGGGGGTCGAAGTGGGGGGAGCTGACGAGTCGACGGGGGGAGCATGGGCATCCTCGGGGAGAGAAGCAGCGGGCAGGACGACGGTTGCGCGGGTCCCTTCGCCCGGCGCCGAGTCGAGGTGCAGCGTGCCCTCGTGCTCCTCGACGATGCGCTGGACCAGCGAGAGCCCGAGGCCGCTCCCATCGGCCACCTGTCCGGCGCCGTCGGCCCGGTAGAAGCGACTCGTGGCCGCTGCGCGCTCCTCGTCCGTCATGCCCACGCCGGTGTCGGTGCAGGTGAGGCGGGGTTTGCCGTCCGCCGTCCGATCCACAGCGACCGTTACCCGTCCCTCGGGCGTGTACTTGACCGCGTTGTCGATCAAGTTTCGGACCGCCTCGCGTAACAGTTCCGGCTGCCCCTCTGCCCAGACGGGCGCCTCCGCGTCGACCGTCACTGTCACGCCCTTCTCCCGGGCGGTTTCGCGGAACGGGGCCGCCTCGTCGGCGACGAGGGCGGAGAGGTTAACCGGGCCGCGATCGAGGGTGTCCGACCGGTCGAGGCGCGTGAGCGTGAGCAGGGCCCGGAGGGTTTGGACCAGGTCGCCGAGTTTGCGGTCGAGCAGGCGGAGGGTCTCGCGGTAGCTCTCCGGGTCGCGCTCGCGGCGCAGGGCCAGCTCGACGTGTCCCTGAAGGGCAGTGAGGGGCGTTTGCAGTTCGTGGGCGGCGTTGGCGGTGAAGGCCCGCAGGGCATCCACGTGTTCTTCGATTCGGTCGAGGAGCGCATTGAAGGCCCGGCCCAGCGTGGCGGTTTCCCGATCGGCCGAGGGCGGCACGTCTACGCGCTCGTGCAGGTCGGTCGACGTGACGGACCGGGCCACCTCAGTGATGGACTGGAGCGGTCGGAGGACGCGCCCGGCCGCCCAGGCCACGAGAGCCAGCAGGCCGCCCGAGAGCAGAAGCCAGAGGCCGCCGAGCACGCCCCCGAAGGCCCAGAGGAGGGACCGATGCTCGGGCACGTGGCGCATGATCTGCACGAATCCCATCGTGTCTCCCGAGGCGGCTCGCAAGGGCCGCGTGCGGTAGTAGAAGGACTGGCCGCCGGCCGTGAACGTGTGAAGGGACGGCCAGTCCCCGTCCGGATGGACCGGCAGGCGGCGATCAG
>CAZSBW010000473.1:0-2738 GCA_964604815.1 uncultured Salinivenus sp.
GCAGCACCTCCAGCGCCCTCTCGGACGTGCCCACGGCCCTGCGCCAGCTCGAAACGTCAACGGTGGACGAAGAGGAGTTTGCCGAGTACGCGGAGATGTATCAGTGGCCCCTCGCCGTTGCCCTACTGCTTCTTCTCGTCGAAGCATTTATCCCGGGGCGGACACGATCAGTCGGCCCGTGAGGAGAAACCCGATCCCCCCAACCGTCAGCGCGAACCGGGCCTTCGGGGCATTCGCCCCAGCATCTTTCGAGAACCGGACGGCCACTCAGTACATCGCCTCCGAGCGCCCGTCGTGCCGGCGCATGTACTCGACCATCTTGGGGGCGTAACTGGGAAGCGACGGGCACGTAATGCCGGTGTCGGCGAGGGCCTCCTGCGTGTGACTGCTGTCGTAGCGCGAGGGATGATCGAAATAGTCAATGAGCTCCGGGGCAATGCCGAGGTACCGCCCCACACCGGTCCCCATCAGGGCGCGAGCCACGCCCGACGGGACGGGGACGTAGATCACCTTCTTGTCCAGCAGGTCGCTAAACAGGTCGAGGACGGCCTGCGTGGTGAGCGGCTGCGGGTCCGTCAGGTGGAAAACGGTGCCCGTGTGGTCGTCTTGGTCCAAGAGGTGCGTCATGGCCTCGATCACGAAGTCGACCGGAACGAAATTCACGGGCTCGGTGCCCGATCCAACCCGGGTCATGAGCGTGTACTGCGGAAGCCGGCGGAGGGCGTTGAGAATGAAGTACGGACCGTCAAACTTGTCGGTCTCGCCCGTCTGCGAGTCGCCCACCACGACGGCCGGACGAAAAATCATCGTCGGTACCTCCTCCATGCGGTCCTGGACCAGCACCTCGGCGTGGTACTTCGTTTCCTCGTAGAAATTCTTGAATCCGGCGTTGTGGACGAGTTCGTCCTCGTAGATGGGGCCGGTGCGCTCGCCGGAGACGTAGGCGGTGCTCACGTACCCGAAGCGCTCAAGGTTGGGGCTTTGCGTAAGCAGGTCGAGCACGTGGCGCGTGCCCTCCACGTTGATGCGCCAGCCCACGTCGCGCGGAATGCTGAGGTCGTAGACGGCGGCGAGGTGGCAGGCCATCGTGATGGCGTCGGCCACCTCGTCGTAGCGGTCGTCGAGACCGAGGTCGGGCTCCGTAATGTCGCCCGGAAACAGTTCCGTCCGGCCGCCAAGGCCGAGGTCGTCGACCACGCGTTGTGTTTTGGCTTCGAACTTGGGTTGCACGAGCAGGCCAAACGTCGCATCGGGGTGCCGTTTGGCAAGGGAACGCAGGAGGCGCGTGCCCAGAAAGCCGGGGACGCCGGTGAGGAAAATCATGCTAGGCAATACAACGAGTGAAACAACCGGTGTACGTTCGACAAACGAATTACGGCGGCGAAGGCTCCCTCCAATCCAGGAACGGAAAGGGAAGGCCAATGCATCGGCACAGTTCCCGAACGAAACCACGCCCCTGACTCGCGTTGCTCCCTCTCAAATGAGAGCACGTGAAACGGGGGGAACGCCGGTTTCGGCCTCGCTGTTACAGCTATCTCCTATCAGCTTCACAAATCTCTTCCCCTTCACCTGCTTCTGTCGTCCTACTGTCCTGATGCCCCCATCCGTCTCGGAGCGCGAGCGGCTCGCGGCCCTTGCCTCCTACGACATTCTCGACACCCCGCCCGAGGAGCCGTTCGACCGGATCGCTCGGCTCCTGGCCGACCAGTTCGACGTGCCGACGGCCGTGATCGCGTTCGTGGGGGCCGAGCGCACGTGGGTGAAGGCCACCACCGGGTTCGACACGACGACGGCCCGCGAGCACTCGTTCTGCCTTCACGTCGTGACCAACAATGACCCACTCGTGGTCGAGGATGCGCGTCGGGACCCGCAGTTTGCGGACAATCCGCTGGTGACCGGCGAGCCGGGTGTTCGCTTCTACGCCGGGGCGCCCGTCCGCGCCGACGAAGGCGTTCCCATCGGGACTGTCTGCCTCTACGACACCGAGCCGAGGTCTTTCTCGTCGTCGGCTATGGATCGGCTCACGGACTTTGCCGCGCTCGTCACCGACGCCCTCGACCTGCATCACACCTCGTCGCCCGCTCCGCCTGCCGACGAGCCGGAAGCGCAGGCCGCCGCCTCGACGAAAAGCGCCGATGCCATGCCGTCGTCCCCCTTCGAGGCAGCGGCCCGCCTCACGTCCGACGGCCTTCTCCACGTCGATTCGGCGGGACGCGTGCAGTGGGTCAACGACCGCTTCGTGGAGCTGACCGGCTACACCCACCAGGAACTGCACGGCCGCCGACCCGGCCAGCTGCTCCACGGCCCGGCCACCGACGAGGAGACGGTGGCCTACATCCACCGGCAGATCGAACGGCAGGAGCCCTTCGCCGCCGACATTCTCAACTATCGAAAATCGGGCGCCCAGTACTGGGTGCGGGTCGAGGCCGAGCCCCTGTTCGACGACGACGGCACGTGCACCGGCTTTCTGGTGGCGGAGACCGACATTACCGAAGAGCGGCAGCGCGAAGACGCCATTGCCTCCCTCACGTCGTTCTACGAGCAGGCCCTCACGGAGCTCCCAATCGAGGTCGCTGTCATCGACCCCGAGGGGCACTACCTGTTTATCAATCCCGCCGCCGTGGGCGACGACGAACTGCGGGAATGGCTCATCGGCAAGACCGGAGTCGACTACGCCCGCCGGCGCGGCCTCGATCCGGCGCCCTTCGAGGAACGGAGGGAGTGGGTCCGGACCGTCG
>CAZSBW010000474.1:0-2734 GCA_964604815.1 uncultured Salinivenus sp.
CACCGGCCGATGTGGCGGTGCGTGACGAGCACGTCGTCGCCGCCGTCCGCGAGGAATATCAGAAGGACGGGGCCGTCTGCCCGCTCACCATCGAGGAGAGCGAGGGCCCGAGCTCTGGGGCCCAGCAATTCGTCGAGGGAATGACCTCCTGACGCGCGTTTTTCTAGCGAGACGTTCTTCATCGCCCAAAATTGTCATGGCTCGGGCTCGTTGCAGCGTCCAAAACATCGTCGGCCTCCTCGCCCGCGAGGACAGGAGCTTCTGCGCGCGGCGCGGCTGGAGGGCCGTCTCGGCGATGGACAGAAAACCCCGGTCGTCGGAACGCCCACCGGCCGTCCCGAGCGAGGGGTGACGCCCGAAGCCCACAGGCCCATCGGGAGACTCAACCTGTGCAGGCGGCGGAACTGATGGGCACCCGACCGCAGCGCCGGCCGGCTGTTCGCAGGATGAAGCCGAGTCCGACTGTTCATCCATCACAGAATCTATCCCCAAATCCAATGATTACTGAGTCCGAAGACACCTTGACCTTTGAAGCTGCGATGGTTTCGGAAACGGGGGAGTCGATGTTCGACCCGGACGCCTCCATCGAGGAGGAGCTCAACCGGTACCGACCTCCTGCGGGACGTGGGAAGCAAGTGGCGACCCGCCTTCAGGAACTTGGTTTTCAGATTCGGCACATCGGTACGTTCTCGGTGAGTGGGGAAGGCCCGGCCGATCTATGGAGGGAGGTGTTCGACACCGACGTCGAAAAGCGGACCCAGCCGATCAGTGAGGCGCATCCCAAGGCGGCGGAGTTCAGCTACTGGTCCCACATGGCCGACACGCCCTTCACCCTTCCGGATGAGCTCGACGGCCTGGTCGATCGCATTTATCCTCAGCGTCCTCCCACCTTTTTTGTCTCTCCGCTCCCACCTCAGGCGGAGTACCATCATCTTCGCGTTCCCTCGGATGTAGCCACGGTGCTCCGTTCCGCCCCCGTTCAGAAGCAGGGTCTGATGGGCGAGGGGGTTCTCGTGGCGATGCCCGATTCCGGATTTTACGAGCATCCCTTTTACGACTGGCACGGATGCAACTACAACGCCACCCTGGCCCCGGACGCGGTGAATCTGGAAGAGGACAGCATCGGTCACGGAACCGCCGAGGCGGCGAATATTTTCGCCAACGCCCCAAATATCGACTTCGTGGGCGTCAAGATGGGACGGAACCCGACCCTGGCGTTCAAGACGGCGTCCGATCTGCACCCGGCCGTCATGACCAACAGCTGGGGATTTGACGTCTGCGGGTCGACGCTGCCGAATTATCTCAAACCGCTGAAAGCTGCGGTCACGGAGGCCGTTCGGGATCGGGGGATTACGGTGTGTTTTTCGGCGGGCAATGGCCAGTGTGGATTCCCGGCCCAAATGCCCGAAGTGATTTCGGTGGGCGGGGTCTATGCCCATGCGGATCTCGACGGCGATGACTTCCGGCTCGAGGCGTCCGATTATGCCAGTGCCTTTGACAGCCAGATCTATCCCGGACGCCACGTGCCCGACGTCTGTGGATTGGTCGGAATGAAGCCGAGCGGGGTCTACATTATGCTTCCCGTGCCCCCCGGCAGTCAAATCGATACCGGGCTGGCCGGAGGAACCTATCCGGACAACGACGAAACGGATCCGGACGACGGATGGGCGGTGATCAGCGGCACGAGTGCGTCGTCTCCCCAGATCGCCGGGGTGTGCGCTCTGCTGAAGGAGGTCGAACCGGGATTGTCCCCGGACCTCGTGAAGTCGATTCTACGAGCGTCCGCACGGGACGTGACGAGCGGGACGAGCAATGAGACGGGGGCGAGTCCTGACGGACAACCTGCCGGGAAAGGACATGACGGGGCCACCGGGGCCGGGCTGGTCGACGCGCAGGTGGCATACCAGTTGGCCCGGTCCCAAACGCCCCGCGACCTGACCACTTTGCCGCGCCCTAGATAACATGGACCTCACATTGGGGGATATCGTTTCAGGAGACTGAGGTGGGGACTGTAGATCGTTTCTAGGAGCAGGATAACGGGGATCGCTTGCGTTCGTGACTCCAACAGGCGCTTTCTAGCTTTCTATTCATGAGTATGATCTCGGCTGAAGTTGAACCGGTCCAGGGAAAGGCCCGAAAGGCAGCCTCCCGACTGCAGGACCTTGGGTTTACGGTGTTGCACGTCGGTCCGACGATTAGCGTGGAGGGGCCGGAGTCGCTGTGGGAGTCCGCCTTCAACGTGTCCTTCGAGCCGACACAGAAAACGACGATCCGTCAGATCGACGAAACGGAAGTGACCTATCAGAAGGCGCTGACCGACGAGATGCGCCCGCCGGAGACCCTCCAGGATCTCGTTGAGGAGGTGACGTTTCCGGAACCCCCAGAGTTTTACTAATCTGGGAATCTCCGTAGGACGGGACGATGGAGCCCGGTGGGAGCATGAAAAGAGGGGAGGCTCGTTGCCAAGACCAAGATAGGCAGTTGTGATGAGACAACCGCATGTCGCCGACCGGACCCGACGGCCACCGCTCGCCTCGTCGCATCCTCGCCGCCGAGCTCGGCATGGATCTCTACCGCGTCGGCCTCGCCTTGGTCATCAACAAGTACGTCGGCGAAACCGAGAAGAACCTGCACCGCGTCCTCAGTACCGCCGAGGAGCTCGATGTCATTCTGCTTCTCGACGCGGGCGATGCCCTGCTCGGCAAACGCACCGACGTGTCGACGGCGAACCACC
>CAZSBW010000475.1:0-2727 GCA_964604815.1 uncultured Salinivenus sp.
CGGACCGCTCTCGACGAAACTGAAGCCGAGTACGAGGCCCGCGAGGACGCGCTCGACGAGGCCACCGACCGCCTCCAAGAGCTGGAGCGCCAGCGCGACGCCGCCGAGGCGGAGGTTGACCTGCTGGAGGGCCTCGTGTCGAGCTACGACGAACTGTCGGACGCCGTGCAGTACCTTGCCACGGACGGGGAGCTGGACGACCTCAAGACGGTGGCCGACGTGCTCGGCTGTGATGATGGGGTGCGGGTGGCCCTCGACGCCGCCCTCGGCGACCTTGCCTCTTGTATTGTCGTGGACACGGCCGAGGATGCACGGGCCGCCATCGCCCAGCTCCGAGAGGCGGAGCAAGGCCAGGCCTCCTTCGTCGTGCTCGACCACCTGCCGGATGCACCCTCGTCCGGTCCGACGCCGAACGGCACCACCGCCCTCCGCGACGCGGTGCGCACCACGGACCCGGCCTACGCGCCCCTCGCCGACATCCTTCTGCACGGCTGCTATCTCGCCGACACCTTGGACGACGCCGAGGCGGCGGCCCGCCACACCGACCAGTCGGTCCGCGTCTTTGCCCCGACGGGGGAGTGGGTCGATGGGCGAGGCGTTCTCAAGGGAGGCAGCGAGGCGGAAGACGTGTCACCCGCCGCCAGCCGCCTCGGGCGCCGCGAGCAGCTGGAGCAGGCCCGCGAACAACAGGCCGAGCTTCAGCAGGCCTGCGACGAGCAGGAGGAGACGGTCGAGGCGGCGCGCCGGGCCCTCGACGCGATTGACCTCGACGCCCGGCAGGCCGCGGTCGACGAAGCTGAAGACGCCCTCTCCGAGGCCGAGCAGGCCCTGGAGCGCCTTCACTACGAGCGCGAGTCGGTCGCCGAGCGGCACACTGAGCTCCAGGAGCGTCTCGACGAGATCGAAACCGAGCTCGCCGAGCGGGCGGACCGGGCCGAGTCGCTCCGCGCCGAGGTGGAAGCGGGGCAGGAGAAGGTCGAGCGACTTCGACGGGAACGGAGTGAAGCGGAGGATGCGCTCGAAGAAGCAGAGGCTCGCGAGCGGGAGGCCGTCGACGCCTTCAGCGACGCGCAGGTGGCGGCCGTCGAGGCCCGCAACCGGCTCGACAACCTGGAACAGGACCTGGAGCGGGCCCGCGAGCGCATCGAGCAAATCGACCGCCGCACCGACCAGCGCGCCAAAAAGATTGAGGAATTTGAGGCTACGATCGAGGAAGCACTCGACAAGCAAACCGAACTCGACGATCAGATCGAGTCCATCCGCTCGGAACGCGAGTCGCACGATGAGGCCGTTGAGTCCGCCGAGAACGCCCTGCAAGAGACGAAGGCTGAGATCGGGGAGGCCGAATCCGAGCTCCGGTCCCTCCGACAGGATCGGGAGTCGGCCCTCAACCAGAAAAACGAGGCCGCCGTGCACCTCGCCGAGGTGGAGACCCGCATCCGGGACGTGCTCGAAAGCGTGGAGGCCGACTTCGAGCGCGACCTCGCGGAAGACCCCGTCGAGGTGCCCGACGACTTCGACGAGGACGCGGCCCAGTCCGAGGTGAAGAGCCTGCGGGGCACGATCAACGCGCTGGGGGACGTGAATCCCCTGGCGCTCGAGGAGTACGAGGAGGAGAAGGAACGCCTCGACTTCCTACAGGAGCAGAAGGTGGACCTGGAGGAGGCGGAGGACACACTGCTTGACACCATCACGGAGATCAATGAGACCGCGTCGGAGCGCTTCTTCGAAACCTTCGATCAGATTAAGGAGAGCTTCGGCGAGATCTTCACCGAGCTCTTCGGCGAAGGCGCCTCGGCGGAGCTCCAACTGGAGGACCCGGACGATCCCATCGACTCCCCCATCGAGATCATCGCCAAGCCGCGCGGCAAGCGGCCCGTGACGCTCGACCAGCTCTCCAGCGGCGAGAAGGCCCTCACGGCCACGGCCCTGCTGTTTGCCATCTACCTCGTCAAGCCCAGCCCGTTCTGCGTGCTCGACGAGGTGGACGCCCCCCTCGACGACGCCAACGTGGAGCGCTTCATGAGCCTCGTCCGCCGCTTTGAGGACGACACCCAGTTCATCCTCGTCACCCACAACCAGCGCACCATGGGCCTCTCGGACCGCATGTACGGCGTCACGATGGAAGAGCAAGGCGTCTCGAAGCTCGTGGGCGTCGAGTTCGACGAAGCGATGGAGATTACGGAGTAGCCGGGCGTTTGGGGCGGGCACAATGAGCGGGCGAGTATCACCTCCTTTCTTGAAATCAGCGTCCTTCTTGGAAAGTGACGGCGGACGGTCCTTCAGCACGCACGCGAGCAGCGCAAGGACCTTTACCACCTGGGGGACTTCGTGCTGCAGACGCCCGACGGGATGGACGTGCCCCTGATGGACCTGGTGGAGGTGCAGGAAGGGCAGGCCTTCACGACGATTAACCGGCGGGACGGGCACCGGGTCGTCGCGGTGAGCATGGATGCTCGGCCCTCCAACGCCGTCCCCCGCGTGCTGGAGTCGCTCCGGCAGGACGTGCGTCCCGATCTCCGGGCCGAGTTTCCCGGCATCACCTGGAGCTTCGGGGGCAGCCAGGCGGAGATGCGCGAGTTGACGCAGGTGCTCTGGAGGGTTCGCGCTGGCGATGCTGGTGATCTATGCCCTGCTGGCCGTAGTGGATTGTCAACCCTCAATGATTGGGCTTCCAGTGCGATCTCAAAATTCAACTCTCGGCACGTCATCTTGAGCGAAGTCGAA
>CAZSBW010000476.1:0-2713 GCA_964604815.1 uncultured Salinivenus sp.
GATCTTCGGCAATGCCCCAGCCGTCCAGAATGACGAGGAGGTGACGCTTGGTCGGATCCATTCCACTTAGCTATTGATCGAGTGGTGTTGACGAGTAAGCGGACTTCTCGAGTTTTCCGGCAACGAGACGCGCCCCCCACGGTTTGCCTCAGCCGTTTACGCGGTACTCCTTAACCTGCTTCGTGGGCGTGCCCTTTCGGGTGCGAAGCACCTGCATCGACCCGCAGTGCGGACAGGCCACCTGCTCCAGACCGTAGCGGTCCACGTGCGTGTCGGGGGTGTCAAAGTAATGATCGCTGGTCGTGCAGTAGTAGGTGCCCGCCGTCGCGTCGAGGTCGTCTCGGGGCTCTGGACGGTTTTGCAGCCGATCGTAGTGCTTGCACACCGACGTGAGTGGGCACTCGTCGCAGTCGGGCGAGCGGGCCGTGCACGTGTACCGCCCATGCAAAATGAGCAGGTGGTGGGCCTCGGCCCAGTCGTCCTTCGGAATGACCCGCTTGAGCTGTTTCTCCACCGTCTTGGGGGTGTCCGCATCCTCCTTCACCAGTCCGATGCGGTTCGACACGCGGAAGACGTGGGTGTCCACCGGAAGCTCGTCGACGTCGAATGCCACGTTGGCAACGACCCGGGCCGACTTCCGGCCCACCCCCGTCAGCGTCTCAAGTTCGTCGACGGTGGAGGGCACGCGGCCCTCGAACCGATCGACAATCTGGCGCGCCATCTTGGCCAGGTACCCGGCCTTGTTGTTCGGGAACGTGATGGACTGGATGTACGGATAAATGTCGTCCGGCGACGCTGCAGCAAGCTCCTCAACCGTTGGGTACGCCGCAAAAAGCTCCCGAGTAGCACTGTTCACGCGCTCGTCGGTGCACTGGGCGGAGAGAATGACGGCAACGAGCAACTGATACGGGGTCTCGTACTCCAGCTCGGTGGTCGGACGATCGATGCGCTCGCGGAGCTTTTCGATGACGAACGCGGCGCGCTGAGTTCGGCCCACGAAATGCAGTCAGTTGTGATGCAGAACGGCTAACGACAGCCCTTGAACCCGTCCAAACGGCGAACGTTCGAGGCGCCGCAACTTCTTTCATCCAGGCTTCCGATCGATGTGCTCCCACCCCCTCCCCGCACGGCCGTTCTCGCGACTCTCACTTTCCTTCTCATTGTGGGAGCCAGCCCCTCCCCGGCCTCGGGGCAGTCTGCACAGCTGTCCGAGAAGTCCCGCATTTCCCTGATCACGATTCTCCCCGGTGATCCCGTCTATACCTTCGCCGGGCACAGCGCCTTCCGCATCCGCGATCCCGGGCAGGGCCTGGACGTGCTCTACAACTACGGCACGTTCGATTTCAGCGATCCGCTCTTCATCCCGAAGTTCACGTACGGGTACCTCCGGTATTACCTGAGCGTGGCGCCCTACGGCCCCATGCTTCGCGCCTACAAGCGACAGGGACGGCCTGTCATTGAGCAGCGACTCAACCTATCCCGCTCGCAGCGAACGGCGCTTTACCAGTTTCTCCGCCACAATGCCCGCCCTGAAAACCGATACTACCAGTACAACTTCTTCTTTGACAACTGCTCGACCCGCCTGCGAGATGCCTTGAAGGAAACGCTGGGCGAGGAAGTGGACTTCTCGGAAGCCCCGACGCCCCACAAGAGTTTCCGGCATCTTCTCGACCCGTACGTGGCCTCTCGTCCGCTCCTCGATCTCGGGTTCGACATCAGCCTGGGCCTCCCTGCCGACCAAACGGCCTCCTCCCGGGAGGCGATGTTTCTGCCCGAGCATTTGATGGAGGCGTTTGATCACGCGACCGTTTCAACGCAGGACGAACGGCAGCCCCTCGTCGCCCAGACGGACACTGTTCAGTGGATTTCCGGCTACAGGGCGTCGCAGTCCGCCTTCGACTGGCCCGTCGCTCTAGGGGGGCTCTTTCTCGCCTTTGTGCTTGGATGGACCAGCTGGCAGGCAACGATGCAACGGATGCCCACGGGCCGGGGCGACGCTGTTCTCTTCGCTTCCGTGGGCTTAGCCGGTCTCGTCATCTGTTATCTCTGGTTCATTTCCACGTACGTCGTTACCAAAGCCAACCTTAACCTCGGTTGGGCTTGGCCCACCCATCTTGTGGCCGCCGTGCTCCTGGTTCGCCGTCCCAAAACGTCAGGTCTTCGCCCGTACCTGGTCGCAACAGCGATCACCGCCGCCCTCTTTGCCCTCGGCTGGCCCCTCTGGCCGCAGGACTTTCACCTCGCCGTTCTCCCACTTGTCCTGGGGGTCGGAATCCGCGCGGGGTGGTGGGCTCTCCTCTCGCCAAGTCGCATAGAGGATCTCCCTCCGTCCAACGGCCCCTCCGCCTCCGCTCTCACTCCACCGTACGAGCAAGAGTAGAGAAACATTCGAAACGTCCCCCTGGCTGTGCCCCGAGTCTCAAGACGGGATCGGCCGTCAATCGTCGAGCGTGAGCACCAACTGTTTCCAATCGTCTCGAAACAGCAACGGAAAAACGGTTCATAGAAAAACCCGCTGTGAGGATTGAACCCTCACAGCGGGATCCCCAAACGGACAGTGTCAGCTCTAGCGGGGGTTATGCAGCGTTCTCTTGACGATCCACATCGGCCGACTGCTCCCCAGGGCTCTTGATTCGAGAGCGAATATGTTCTTTTTCTTCCTCGAAGCTCATTCCCGCGGTCTCCCGGCTCAACTGCTCTCGCAGGGACCGCA
>CAZSBW010000477.1:0-2711 GCA_964604815.1 uncultured Salinivenus sp.
GCTCCCAGCGCTGCGACTTCGTGGGTCTCGTACAGAATGGCTTCTGCATTCCCCTGATAGCGCCGCTAAAGGCTCACTCGTGAGCCAGCATCATTTGAGCGCTGTTTTGCAGCGTCGTCCACTGTGTTTACTCGCACGGCTCGTCAGTCGCTACGCTCGTGTCGGCTCCTCATCCATCCACCACACAGCTTCAGAGTGGTTTGTCTCTACGGAGCGGAAGTACCCACGCGAATAAGTGGAAAACTGGTCGAGCGTAATCGTTGAGACAGTGTGATCGGGAGCAAGTCATTTTCCGTACTCGGGTGGGCGGGTTCGTTCTGGCTATCAAGTGCACAAGTGTGAAACAACCCCTGAACTTGCCATGCGTTGCAGCTCCCTCCTCATATTGATCGTTCCCCTTCTTGCGCTGAGCACCAACGTGCAGGCCCAACTTGAAGAGCCTGCATTTGCCGAGTACCAGCAAAGAATAGGAGCCCCTCCGTCGGTTGTCGAAGACTCGGCTACGACCCTGGCAGAGAAGAATCGATACCTGCGAGGAATCGCTGAACCGCAGGCCGATCGGCTCCCGATGGTATTGGTCCCCGGGGACCTCCTTCTTCGCTTCGATGGAGTCCCGTTTACTCTGTATCTCCGCTCGACGAATCATCATACGAAAGCGGTACTGAAGAGCCAGAAACTGGGCCTTTCCGAGAAGACGCGACGAAAAGCCCGGCATTTTCTCCAGCAGGTCGCCAGCCGGTTGGGCACCAAAAATGGATGAACCGTGCTTCTTCAGGGCAGCCGGCACTGGACAGGTGCTGCATCGCGGTTCGAGTGGCCCCCGGTCGTGCTGTGTGCGTGCCGGTCGCCGGTCCGTCCCCGTTCTGACCTCAATGAGCACGAAGGGGCAGACGCAGGACGGAAAAGCGGCCCCGGTTCGGCCGCAGATGGTCGTCGTTGGCGGAGGGCCGAGCAGGTTTCGGGCGGACTTCGAAGCAGGAGACGATCGCCCGAGTGGGCGGCTGCTCCAGTCCGACCGCTGAGGAGGGGGCTACGGAGACCGTCCGCTCTGATCACACGAGCAGCGCCGTCGCGTACATGACGACCAGCCCCGCCGTCACGCCCCCGAGGTTGACCCAGGACGTGAATGCCCTCTCCGGGGCTGCGGCGCGCCCGACGAGCAGGCGGCCCACCTCGACGATCACCTGGAGGATGGCTCCGGCCCCGACGGCAAAGAAGAGCACGGCCCAGAAGGGCGAGTAGGAAAAGCCGCCCAGCCACGTTCCAAGAATGGCGGGTCCGCCCCCGAGGAGGGTCAATCCCGCCAGGCGGCTCCAGTCGGGATCGTCTTCGGCCATCGGCGCGCCGATGCCGATGCCTTCGGTAAGGTTGTGCAGCACGAAGCCGACGACGAGAAAGCTGCCGAGGGCGGCCTCGCCCGCCGCGATGGCCGCCCCCACGGCCAGGCCCTCCCCGAGGTTGTGCAGCCCAATGCCGAGGGCAATGGCCGTGGCGATCCACCGGCGTCCGCCGGCGGTCGAGTGGTCGGCGGTCCCGCCCCAGCGCCCCGCTGCGGTCAGGGTCAGGTAGCTTATGAGGCCCACGAGGAAGACGAGGGGAAGCGCCTGGAAGACCTCCGGCACCTCCTCAGCAATCTCGATGCCTTCCAGCAGCGTGTCCACGAACAGGAAGACGAGGAGACCGAGCGTGAGGGCCAAAATGAAGTTCATCACTCGGCCGCTCAGGGTTTGGAGCACGGGGAACCACATCAAGCCCAGGCCCACGGGAATGATGCCGATGAACGCGCCCAGCAACGCAAACAGGCCCCACCGCGCCGGCGTCGGCTGCGGCGTCTCCGTAGCCACCTCCACCGTGTGGGAGAACGTCATGCCCTTGTCGGTCAGGAGGCGGATCTCGTGCAGCTCGCCGTGGACCCAAGGATACGGAATCTGAACGGTGGCCTCGCCGAGCCGAGACAGCGTCGAGTCCGGATTCACGTCGAAGGACCAGTATGCCTCATCGACCTGAACCTGCGAAATTGTGACCGGCTCCGGTCCTGTGTTCACCACCTCTACCGTGAATCCGTCGTCGTCCATCTCGACCCGATCAATCGAAAGGGCCTCAACGGGCGGCTGGTTGCCGGTGAGGGCCGTCATTGGATTCGTGTAGAGAAACGCCGCCAGGGCAAGGGCGGCAAGGAGGAGGGGCAGCGCACCCCAGAACCAGAGTGTCGACGAAGAAGCGTTTGTTAGGCCGCGCATCGGAAACCGAAAACGTGAGGCGGAAGAACGAAACGGGGAATGAAGGGCGGATCAGGCCGGATGATCAGCGCCCACGTCCTCCAGCGGCGGAGCGTCCTCGCGGACGTCGAAGAAGCCCATCCAGCCGAGCTCGGCGAATTCGCTCTGATGGGCGTGAAACATGTACCGGCCGGGGTCGAAGTCCTCGAACGAAAACTCCAGGATGCCCCGCTGGGCCTGGCATTGCATCACCGTGTCGACGGTCTCTTTCGTCGGGGTCAACGTCGTTCCGTGGTCGTAGTAATCGAAGAAATTGGCGTGGAGGTGGAACGAATTGATGGGGTCGAACTCGGTGGCATTCACCAGGTACACGCGCTGCAGTTGGTCGGGCTTGACGGGGATGGGGCGGTTGGCAAATTCGAAGGCGACCGTGTTGGCGGCGTAGACCTCGTTTTCCCCGTCAAAGTTGGTGTCGAAGCCGTTCATGACCAT
>CAZSBW010000478.1:0-2708 GCA_964604815.1 uncultured Salinivenus sp.
AGATCGTCGCGGCTCATGCCGGGGCTGCGCGGCAGGCCGGCCGTGATAATGCACACGTCCGAGTCTTCGGTGGGGCCGTAGTCGTTGGTGCCGGTCACTTTCGTATCGAAGCCGTGGACCGGGCCCGACTCCAGCATGTCCAGGCCCTTGCCCTGCGGCATGCCTTCTTTGATGTCGACCATGACGACCTCGCCGACCATGTCCTTCTGGGCGACGCAGTCGGCAACGGTGGCGCCGACGTTGCCGGCCCCGATAACGGTTACTTTTCGCATGGGAAACTTGGGGTTGGATGGGGGGAAGAAGCGAATGGAATTCACTACACCAACCAAAGGAAGAAGGGCCGGGACTGCCAGCAATATTTTGCGAAAAGACAGCTGGAGCTTTTTCCCACCTCCACCCCGCCCTATGGGACGCTACCGCGGCGTTGCCGACGTTGTGGAATTGCGGGCACATCCGCAGTACATCTCGGCGTGCTTGACGGCAAATACCAACTTCGTTTGGAGCCTCTCATTTCCGTGACCGGGTGCTCGGTTTCGGCCGGCGGGGGAACGTGCTCGTGAGAAATCAGGGCCAAGGAATTAGTCCCGTTCGGCGCGGATGCGCTCGTAGGTCTTGTCCAGATCCACCATTGGCTTTGGGTAGTCGGCCCCGAGGACGCAGTCGAACAGCTTCTGCTGATCGTAGCTCATTTTGTGCGGCTCGTGGACGTACTCGGTGGGCACGCCCTCCAGTTCGGGCAGCCAGTAGCGCACGTATTCGCCGTCTTCGTCGTAGCGCTTGGCCTGCTTCACGATGTTGAAGTAGCGGGCGCGCGGGTCGTTGCCCACGCGGGAGTTGTAGGCCCAGTTGCCCCAGTTCGAAGCCACGTCGTAGTCCACGAGCCGGGACTCGAAGTAGGCGGCGCCCATCCGCCAGTCCAGCTTCAGGCTCTGGGAAAGCATGCTGGCCACGTTCTGTCGACCGCGGTTGGACATGTAGCCGGTCTCGTTGAGCTCCCGCATGTTCGCGTCGACGAACGGGATGCCGGTGGTGCCGGCGGCCCACCGCTCGAAGGATTCATCGTGGTATCGCCAGTCGATGTCGTTGCCGATGATGCCGCCGGGATGGAAGAGCCGGTCCCCGGCCTTCCGCGCGACGTAGGCGAAGAAGTCCCGCCAGATGAGCTCGAATTTCATCCAGTACGTCGACTTGTTGTCGTGCCGCTGGTTCTCGTAGTGCTCCACCTCCTCGTAGATCTGCCGAGGGGTGATGCAGCCGTGGGCGAGCCAGGGACTGAGCTTCGAAGAATAGTTGGTCCCGAGGAGGCTGTTGCGGGTGGCCTTGTACTTTTTGAGGCAGTCCTCGCGCCAGATGTACTCGTCGATGCGGTCGAGCCCCCGCGTTTCGCCGCCGTGGAACGGGAGCACGCTTCGCTCGTCGACGTGCCCGTCGTTCTCAAAGCCGAGGTCGTCGAGGGTGGGGAGGGGGCCGGAATCAACCTCATCGGGCACGGGGGGTACCGAGTCGGGAGCGGCAAGGGTGGAGCGGACCGAACTCTGCTTTTCCACGCCCTTCCGGAAATTTGTATACACCTCTGGAACGTCGAAGGGCGTTTTGAAGGGGAGGTCGTCGGCGTGGTAAAGCGTTTTGCCCCAGAAGAAGCGCGGAGTGGCCTCCGTGTCGCGCAGGGCTTCGTTCAGGGCCTCTGCTAGCTCCCGTTCCTCGGTTCCCACCTTTCGGAAAAGAAGGACCTCGCCGGCGTCCACCCGGCGCACCAGCGCCGGAAGCACCTCCTCGGGACGGCCCCGGCGGACCACGAGGTCGCCCCCTCGGTCTCGAAGCGAGCCGCGAAGGTCCCGGACGCTCTCGCGGAGGAAGCGCGCCCGGATCGCGCTCATCTTCGGCAGATCGAACATCGTCGTGCCAAAATGCCGAGGGTCGAAGCAGTACACCGGCACAATCTGGTCATGATTGTTGGCTGCGTGGTGGAGCGGTTCGTGATCGCGGACGCGAAGGTCGTTGCGAATCCAGACGAGAGCGGTCGAGGGCACTGTACTGCAGATTGAGGATGGGAAACTGAAGATTGGGGGGAAGAAGCATAGACGCCTGGGGGCGTGGACCCAGCTACTGGACAGTTTTCACCGCCGAGTGACCGACATTCCGAAAACTCCCGAATTTCTGGCCCGTCATTCCGAACGCGATTCTGGCGATCTCGTACGGTTGTGAGATTACTGATCCGTGCACGGGTCGTTAAAAAATATTCTCCGTGCGAGGAAAGAGATCTCTGTGGAGTTATGAGATTAACCGCAGGACGCTGTTGCTCTCTTTTTGAGTTCCTGCTCCGTTTCAGGAGTGGGTGTGCGTTTTTGGCTGGATCCCAATGGTGTGAAGTTGTTTTCGTAGCGACCATGCCCCCCGGGTACTCCCGCTTCGCTGTACCGATGATACGAATCTCGTGGATCGAGAGCTTTCTGCACAGCTGGGTGTCCATTTTGGCAGCCCCAAAATGGACGAAAAGGGCCTGGCTGGCAGAAAATGGCCTGAGACCTTGACTCGCTCCACTGAAATTTCTCAAACTCGCTTCGCTCAAACATGAGAAATTTCGGTCGTTCCGCGAGTCGAGGCCTCCGAGCGGCCATTTTCTGAAGGCCAACGAGTCGACATCCGGGTATTTCCGAATTTCACCCGGCGGAGACTCCTTCGAGCCAAACAACTTCACACTGTTGGCT
>CAZSBW010000479.1:0-2687 GCA_964604815.1 uncultured Salinivenus sp.
ACGCGGGCGCCCTCGCCGGGCTCGACTCCCTCAGCGCCCACGTCGACTCGCTGCGGTGGACGCTCGACGGCCGCGGCACGGACCCGTCCACCCTGACGGCTTCCACGACGCTCACCGGGCGTCGCGTACAGGCGGACCGGTTCACCCTCGACACGCTCACGGTGGAGGGCGCCCTGCGGCGCGGCCGGCTGCGCCTCGACACCCTGCGCGCCACCTCCAACGCGTTCGAGAGCACCGGCGGCGGAACGATCGCCGTCACGGACGCGGCCGCCGCCTCCACGTTCACCCTCCGCACCGACATTACCGACGCGGCCCCGCTGCGCAAGCTCGTGGGGGCGGAGGCCCTTCAACTTCGGAGCGGCGTCCTCAAAACCGACATTCACGGCTCGTCGCTCTCGACCCAGCGGTTTGACGGGTCCGTGGAGCTCAACGGGCTCGCGTACAACGACCTGCGGCTATCGGAGGCGGCTCTCGACTTCAGCGGCCGTCGGGGGCGCACGCAATGGGTCCAGCACCTGGAGCTCGACGGCGCGCTGGGCTACGCGTCCCTGCCCGGCTTCTCGGCCGAGCACACCGACCTCCACGCCGGCTACGACGGAACGACGGCCGATCTGTCCACCAAGGTACGCCTGTCGCCAAACCACTCGGCCGACGTGGCGGCGACGGTGACGCCGGGCGCCGAACGAACGACGGCCACCCTCTCGCGGTTGAGCCTCCAGCTACAACAGGACCGATGGACCCTCCGAGAAGACGCGACCCTCACGCTCGACGACCACTATCGGATTGACGACCTTCGGCTCGAAAGTGGGGAGCAGTACGTCGCGGCGGACGGGATTCTCGACGTTTCCGGCGAGCAGGACCTCGGCGTCACCGTCGAAAAGATGCGGCTCGGCCCCATCGCCCCGCTCCTGGGCCTGACCGGTGTGGGCGGCACGCTCACGGGCTCCCTCGACCTGAAGGGCCCGGCCGCAGCCCCCCAGCTCCAAAGCCAGTGGACCCTCGACCTTCGCACCGAAAACCGGGCGGTGGGCACGCTGCGGCTCGACGCCGCCTACGAGGACCTTGCGCTCGGGCTCGACGCCCAGCTCTCCCACACCGACGGAAGCGCCCTCACGGCAACGGGCTCGATCCCCACCGATCTCCGCCTGCAGGCCGCCGACTCCGTGGACGTGACGGGCCGCCCCGTCCGCCTCGACGTGGAGGGGGACCGCTTTCCCCTCAACTGGATCGATCCGTTCCTCGACCCGGCCACGGCGACCAATGTGAAGGGCCTCCTTGCCGCCGACGTGGCGGTGCGCGGCACCGTCGAGAACCCGGAGCTTGCGGGCACGGCCTCCCTCTCCGACGCAGGAGCCGATCTGCCGGCGCTCGGCACGCGCTACCACGGGGGCGCCGGCACGCTTCGCTTCACGGAGAACCGGATTGTTGTGAAAAACGCCGTCGTTCGGTCCAGCAACAACGGGCGGCTGCGCGCCAACGGAACGATCAACGTGCCCCAACTCAGGGTGGGGAAGTACGACCTCAGACTCAACGCGTCCAACTTCATCGCCATCGACACACGGGCCTACCGGCGGGCACTTACGGACGGAACCATGACCCTTCAGGGCACCGTTCAGCGCCCGGTTCTCAACGGAACGGTTCAGGTGAAGAGCGCCGAGATTTTTTACGACGAGGCCCTCGCCGAAAGTGGCTCCCCCGCAGCGGCCGTCCAGCTCACCGAGGCCGATCAGCTCAGTCTGGAAAACCGCTTTGGCATTCGGGTGGCCGCGACCGACACCACGACGTTCGACGCCTACGAGGCCCTCAAAATGGATCTGACCGTACGCATCCAGCGCAATACGTGGCTCCGGTCCAGGAGCACGCCCGAGATGAACGTGCAGTTCACGGGGGACCTCGACCTGAACAAGGCGCACGACGAGGATCCGCAGGTCTTCGGCTCCATTCAGGTCGTGCCGGAGCGAAGCACTATCCGCCAGTTCGGCCAGGAGTTCCAGATTACGGAGGGGAGTCTCACCTTCAACGGGGATCCCACCGCGCCCGACCTCGCTCTGGAGGCGGTGTACGACCAACGAGCGCGGGGCAGCCGGGGGAGCGAGGTCCGCATCACGCTGAAGCTGACGGGGCGGCCGGACGACCTCACCCCGACCCTCACGTCCGATCCCCCGATGGACACGCGCAGCATCCTGTCGTATCTCGCCACGGGCCGACCCGCAGACAAGCTGTTGAGCGGGGGAAGCAGGGGCAACATGGCGACTCAGATGGCCCTCGGCCAGGCCGCCAACTTCGTTGAAAATCTCGCGTCCCGTGAGCTGGGGCTCGACGTGGTGCGCGTCCAGGTTCGTTCCTCGGGAACCTCGTATCTGACGGTGGGTCGGTACTTCACGCCTCGTCTCTTCGTTTCCGTTCAGCAGCCGGTGACAACTTCGGGATCGGTCCCTTCGCGAATGCCTGATCTCACGCTCGAGTATCAACTCATGGACACGCTGATGCTCCGGGCGCTCAACAATCAACAATCGCTTCGTCTCAACCTTCTCTTCGAATACGCCTACTGACGAGTCGGTTGTGCTGAACGGCTCCAAATCAAGTTTGGAGATCTAGATCTCCAGGAGCGACGAAGGAGGTGTTTTCATGACTAGGTAGGTCAAGGGAAAAACATTAGCCACGCATCCGAAAAACCCTGGGCAGTC
>CAZSBW010000480.1:0-1284 GCA_964604815.1 uncultured Salinivenus sp.
CGAACAGGGTGCTCGTTCCGGCCCTCGGTGCCCCAATGATTGCAAGGTCTAGCATATTGATCGGTAACCGTATACCTGGACACCACAGCGTAGCGACGAATACTCTTGGCGCTACGGCCCTTACGCGTTGACCCAGTGCGTCAGGTCCCGGTCGAGGAGCCTGCTGAGGCGGCGCACGTCATCCTCAAAATAGCGGGCGACGTCCTGGCGAACACGTGGCGAAAGGGGCGGGCGCGAGCGGTAGTGCGTGTTTAGTTCGTCGAGCCGGTCCATAATCCCGGTTCCCAATCGATACAGGCCTAGCGATTGTTTTACGGCATTGACCCCTTTTACAACACGTCGTAGCCATTGCGACGTGCGCTCCTTGGCGGTATTGTGCGCCGAAAAATCTGTACGGTTATGCTTGTTGAGGTCGAGGAACTGGAGCGTTTTTTGGTACTCCCGGGAGGCATTCTCTTTGAGGTCGTCGAAAACGATGACGTGGACACGCTCTTCCGGAACGGTTTCGTAGAGGCGCTCAATCTGCTTTCCAAGCTTGCACACCTCCGTGTACGCGAGCAGTTCCGGTTCCCGACACCAGAACGTCACGTCTTTCCCCTGCAGGCGTCGCTCAGACTTCTCCCAGGCAGTCTCGAAGTCCTCAATGTGTTCGTTACCGGCTACGAGTTGCTGCTCGTGGAGCGAGTGGGCCATCTCGACCGGGTTTCGAACCATAACGATGTACCTCGCGCCCGACACGGCCGCTTCAATTTTCGGGACGGCGACGTCGGAAAACAGATAGAAGACGGAGGCCTCTCCAACGGCCCGGTGCGCGTTGGTTACTCCATCGAAGAGACGCATGTACGCATCCTCCTCCGGGATATTCCTATAGTTGTGGTCGCGGTTAAAATAATGCGGTTCCTTGACGGGCGACATGTACACCTGCGGGTGGTCGGACAGCCACTTCGCCAGCGAGGTCGTCCCGCACTTCGGGGCCCCAATGATGAAAAAGTTTGGGCGGTGGTCACTCATTGTGTGTAGCGAAGACGGTTGCGTTGATTCCAACGGTTCGCCACACGTACCACCCCATCCATGCATTCCAGAGAAAGGCGGTCGACGCCGTGGCAATTCCGGCCCCTTCGAGCCCGTAGACCGGAATGAGTCCGTAGTTCAGGAAGATGTTTATGGTCACCGCGACGGCGAGAATTTGGGCGGACTCCTTTTCATGACCCGTCATCATCATTAAGAATCCGACCGAGCCGGCGGCCGTGTTGGCAAACTGTCCCCCCAGCAGCAGAACGAGTG
>CAZSBW010000480.1:1384-2687 GCA_964604815.1 uncultured Salinivenus sp.
AGCAGGCCCAGCATGATCAGGTCCGTCCGCTTTAGCAGCAGGTGCATGCCGGCGATGAGCATCATGGGCACCATCGACGACATCCACGTTTTTGAGTCCCAGACCGTGTCCGCCCGCCACGTCTCGGGCGGGGCCGCTTGAAAGATCCACCATCCAGTCAGTACGAGGCAGAGTAACACGGCAACCAGCATGGCGGTCATCCCCTGCGGCGCCGAGAGTTGCCCCGGAATACTCAGGAAGAGAAGCCCCCCTACCACAATCGCGGCTAAGTTTCTCACCACAAGGTCCGGAATATAGGCCCGTGTCGCACTTTTGAACGCCTGTAGCGCTCCCTTCCCCGTCTGCATGAGTCCCAGCAGCGGGAGCATTAAGAACGCCACCCAGAACGTAAAGAACTGTCCCTCGGGCATCCCGCCCCTGAACCACCACGTTACCGCGGCCCCCACCACCGAGAGCCCCACGCATACGGCCCCCACGAGACAGCCGCCAAACTGAAGGAGCCCCCGCAGTTTTTCCCACCGCTGGTCCTCCCGGTACCCGGGCGTGTACCGAATGAGTGCCTTGTCGACGCCCAACCGGCCGAACAAAACGAGTACGGTGATCCACGTCCATACGAAGGTGAAGATGCCGTAGCTCCGAACGCCCATCCAGCGTGCGAGGAGAACCTGAGCCCCAAAGGCAACCCCAGCTCCTATGATCCTTACGACAAACGCTCCTCCTGCCTCCCGAACTAGCGTAGCAACAAGGCCTTCCTCCTTTACTCGGCCCCAGAGTCGGCGCACGCGTGACCAGAGCTTTTCCCCCGGATCACCGGTCTTTTCCCCCGGATCATCGGTGGGGTCTACCAGCTCATTCAACGAGTCCGTCTGTTTCCCTTCGGCCACTGGATCTCATCCTTCTTTTGGAAGCTAGGGTTCCCTTTTCCTCTCCAGCGCAGATGAAAGTCGCCTCCTTACCCGCCGGTGTGAACAGGTCCACGTGGTATCTGCACGCCGTGACAATCATTTCTCCGACTCTCTAAATCCCCGCTTCAGGACACCTGGCATGAGTGCCTCCTGGACCTCTTCAATTTTTTTACGGCCTTCCGGTTCTTCCGACCGATCAGCAAAGAGCTTCCATCCGAACCCGAGGCCGACACCGACGACCCCCCCCAGGATCAGGCTCATCAGCACGATGAGAGACCGGTACGGCGCACTTTTTTCCACAGGTGGAACAGGTTCCTCCACGACAGTGACCACTGGCTGTTGACGCTGCAGGTCGAGGCGGGTCTGCGTAAGTTGACTCTGCAGTTCGCTGTAGAGCT
>CAZSBW010000481.1:0-2676 GCA_964604815.1 uncultured Salinivenus sp.
TGCCTTCCGGCCCTGACGGGGTTCAGAGGGAGCTGGCCGTGCGGGACTTGCCCTGATTCGGTGCGAGGCGGTGCCTCGCTCAATTTTGGACTCTAGTAAACCCGATGCGATTTTCGGAGGTTCCCTGCACAGGCGAGCATTTCGGATTTTGATGCGCCTTCACGGGCCGGGCGGGGAAGGCACACTCGACCGTGAGCGCAAAACGGGCGGCGTCTCGGATCCGGATCAGGACGCAGCCGGACGTGTCCCGTCCGAGCGGGCCGACTCGTCGGGGGCCGGCCTCACGTTGGCGATTTCGAATTGGCGATCGAAGCCTTTGAAGGTGTGCGTACCCACCGACTCGATCCGGAAGGCGTCGGTGAGGTCGTGCCGCTCGATGAGGTCCGTGCGCACGAGCACGTGGCCGGGAGAGGCCGTGTCGCAGAGCCGGGCGCCCAGGTTGACTTCCGACCCGATGATGCTGTAGTCGATGCGCTCTTCGCTGCCCATCGTGCCCATCAGCATGGGGCCGTAGTTCACGCCGATGCCCAGGCCCCTCCAGAATGAGGATGACAGCGGATCGGTGCGGAAGGCGCACCGGATTTCGATGCTGCACCGAAGGGCGCGCTCCAGGGCGTGGTGGCCGTCGAAAATGGCAATCATGGCGTCGCCCACGAACTTGTCGATGGAGCCGCCGAAGTGGGTCGCGATTTTCGCCTGCGTGCTAAAGGTACGGTTAAGGTGGCGCACAAACTCTCGAGGGGCGACGCGCTCGATCTGATCGGTCGAGTCGCGAAGGTCGGTAAATACCACGGCGAGCGCCTGCATCCGCCCTCGGCCCCGGACGATGGGGATGTTCCCCCCGTTGTCCTGAATCATTTCGAGCGTGTGGGCGCCCACGTGTCGCTGCAGCAACGTTCGTTCGCGCACCGACCGCTGCATCGAGAGCTGAGCGCGTACCACCACGTAGAGAACGATGGCCATTGACGCGACGCACGCCCCCAATACGAACGGATTCGATTCCAGGGACGGTGCGGACACACATCCGGCTATCGTCAGGGAGAGGCCGTATCCAAGAAACCAGACCAGTGGACCGGGGGTGTCGACGCCGATGCCCACGCAGAGGCTCAGCACGCCGAAGACGAAGAGAAGGCCGATGGCGTAGTCCCCCGACATGCGGTTGAGCGCCGCGATCACGGCAAACCACGTCATGACGCCGTACAGAAGGCCCTGAATGAGCGGAATGTATCGTCGCCGGACCCACTCTGAGACGTATGACCCTGCGACCAGCCCCAGAAATCCGGCCATGAGGAGGACGCGCGCCCAAACCGGGTCGACGACGTCTGCCCCACCGAGGCGGTACAGCCGCCCGAAGAGGGGCACGAGTACGGCGCCGAGAAGGCTCAGGAGCCGGTAGACCTGAATGCGCCAGCGTGTCTCCTCCGAAAGGCCGGAATCGTCGGGGCGTAATATGGAGAGAACACGGTATAAGGGCGCAGTCATGAAGGAGGGGAGGCGGCGGACGCTCGTACGGAGAATGAGTTGAGGACCGATGATCTGGGGAGGTCTACACTGCCCGAGAGAGGAGTACGTTCGGTACTCCCGAGATCGCTGTCGGGAATGCTCGACTTACTGATACGTGAATGGGTTTCTAAAGACGGTCTCCGCTGATAGCCCCCCACGGTTTGGAGATCTGAGATCTCCTTCCTCACACGGAGAATAATGTTTACCTACCCGTGCACGGATCAGTAGGGCAATTTTGAGCAAGCAAATTTCGAACCGAGCAGTGTTCGGCGGCGGGTTGGAAGACGCCGCGCTCCCTGAATATTTCCGAAATTGCCAGCGGAAGAGGCAGGGGGCGGTCGCGGCGATTCGGCTCGCTACCGGTTCCATTGAACAATCTCCTCAAGCGGCTTTGTGTCGAGGTTGGGCACCGTGGCATTCTCGGCCGGGTAGCCCACCGGGAAAAGGATGTAGGGCCGCTCGTTGCCGGGCCGGTTCAGGATCTCGCCGAGGAAGTTCATGGGGGCGGGCGTGTGGGTGAGGGTGGCGAGGCCCATGTGGTGAATGGCCGTGATGAAGAGGCCGCAGGCGATCCCGACACTTTCCTGCACGTAGTAGTTTTTGGTCTTTTCGCCGTCCTCGTCGACGCCGTACTGCTCGGCGAAGCAAACCACGATCCAGGGGGCCGTCTCCAGGTAGGGCTTGCGCCAGTCGGTGCCCAGCGGGGCGAGGGCCTCCTTCCACTCCTCCGTCGCCCGATTCTCGTAGAACTCTTTCTCCTCCTCCTCGGCGGCCTCGCGGATTTCGCGTTTCAGGTCCGGGTCGTCGATGGCCACGAACCGCCAGGGCTGGCGGTTGGCGCCGCTGGGGGCGGTGCCCGCCGTGCGGATGGCGTCTTCGATGAGGTCGCGGGGCACGGGCCGGTCCGCGAACTCGCGCACCGAGCGGCGCTGGGTCATCAGTTCGTAGAACCAGGCGGCCCGCTCGCGCATCTGGTCGGGGGGATACTCGGTAAAATTGAGAGGAATCGGGTCGTAGGCGCTGGACATGGGACTGGACCGGCTTGGGACAACGACGGGGGAGAAGGTCTCGTCTCCCTCAAAAGGACGCGGACGAGCAAGGTTCGAAGCGAAAAGATACGGAGACGGCGAGCGCTGGGAAGCGAGTCATGGCGCGCACTCCGTAGATCGGCGC
>CAZSBW010000482.1:0-2675 GCA_964604815.1 uncultured Salinivenus sp.
CATACTGCAGGAGGCCGACGAGCCGGTCGGGGGCCTCTTCCACTCCACCTGCTGATCTCGTTTGCGAACGTTCATTGTGCGCGTTTTCCCTGGTTGCCAGCAGGTCCCTCTTGCCGGTGTTGACCCCGAAACGTGGAAGGGGGGGCGCATCGCGGGCCGAGTGGAACGAGGTCGTGCTGCCCGCGGTGCATGCGGCCTGCGCGAACGGGATGGACCGATTGGTATCCGTGAATGGACGCGCCGGGCTCTTCCTGTCGACACTTTTGGAAGCGCTTCCTTGTCGGCAATCTGGAGCCTCTTCCTCCGGTCGCAGCGGCTTAGTGGGGGGAGGTCCAGGCCTGCTGAGTCCTGGGAGCCATACCGGCGGATCGTCTCGGCTTTCTCGCTGCTCCCGGCTGCGCAGAGGAGCAGGGCAGCGTGTTTGTAGGCACCGCGTTTGTAGGAGGCATGACACGAGCGCCTCGCAAAGACCGACGTCTATTCCGATGGACGCGACGACTTCGCCGATGAGTGCCACCGTCCTGCTTGACGCCTTCCAGGAGTGGACGCTCCGGATTCGGACCTCGCTCGTCCTCTTGCTGGGCACAGGAAGCGTGCTGCTTGGGGAGCCCGGCTACGATTGGTACTGGGTGTGGGCGACAGTGGGGGGCACGGCGAGGCCGATCTCCGTCGAGAACATCGTCTCGCTTGTCCTCTCCATCAGCGTGTTCCTCACGACGTGGCGCCTGTTCTGCCGCCCCCGTCGAGCCATATATCTGTCCGAGTCCGCCAAAGGGTGCGTCCTTGGCTGTGGGGCGTTAACGGGCCTCTCACTGGTCACGCCGGTTCTGCAGACGGGGCCGGGTATGGGGCAACCGCCGGTCTTTCTGTTGAGCGCGTTTGGGGCAGCTGGGGGAATCGCCGTCGGTGTCTACACGGCCCACCTCAAGCGGACCAGGAGCGATTACCAAAGGATCATTGGAAACGTGTCAGACGGGATCTTCCGGTCGACCTCTGAGGGAGAACTCGTCTACGCGAATCAGGCATTTGCCGAGATGTTTGGATACGACCACCCTTCAGAAATTCTCACGGTCGATCCCTCCTCGCTCTACGCAGACCCCGAACAGCGAACGCGCCTTCGCGAGGAAGCTCAGGACGACGACCAGATCGACAACGTCGAAGTCGAGTTTCGTCGCAAAGATGGGATGACATTCACGGGCTTGCTTACCAGCACCATCGAGCGGGACGACGCGGGGAGCATCCAGTTCTACGATGGGCTGATCACCGACGTCACTGAGCGGAAAAAGCAGGAACAGGCGCTTATCGAAGCGAAGGAAGAGGCGGAGGAGGCAGAAGCGCTCTTCGAGACGATCTTCGAGAACGTGCCCGTCATGGTCCAAATCATCGACCTCGAGTCTGGGGATCAGCGGGTGAACGATCACCTTGAGGAGGTGCTTGGATGGACCTCGGAGGAGCTACAGGAGCATGCCAATATCGTGGAATTGTTCTACGACACTCCGGAACAGCAGAGACGCGTTCTGAACATTGTTCGAGAGCCTCCTGAGGGATGGGTCGAGCTCCAGCCCCGGACGAAAGACGGGGACACCATTTACACCCTTTGGACGGTTACCTCCCTTCCGAATAACCAGCGGTTGACCATTGGGCTGGACATCACCGACCGCAAGCAGCGCGAGCAGGCCCTCGAGGTGGCAAAGGAGGAGGCGGAGGAGGCAAGCCGTCTCAAGTCGGCCATGCTGGCGAACATGAGCCACGAAATCCGCACGCCCCTCACCTCGATTCTCGGGTTTGCGGAGGCGATTGGGGAGGAGGTTGATTCTGACGAGGCAGCTCCGGTGGTTCGGTTTGCGCGTCTCATTGAAAAGAGTGGGCGACGCCTGATGGAGACGCTCGATGGCGTGCTGAATCTCTCGAAGCTGGAGGCCGGAGAGATGGACCTTGCAGCGGAGGATCTCGACGTGGCGCGGGTTGCCGCGGAGATCATTGAACAACTCGAACCGCAGGCAGCGGAGGCGGAGGTCGAGCTGGAGATGGAGTCGTCAGGTGCGGTCTGGGTGCGGGCAGACGAGGGAGGATTGCAGATTGTCCTCCGCAATCTTTTGAGCAATGCCATCAAGTACACCGGTGAGGGGGGACACGTCTGGCTCCGTACGTACGACGACGATCAGGCGGCCGTGCTGGAGGTCGAGGATACGGGGGTGGGGATGGACCCGACCAAGGTAGACGAGCTGTTCAAACCCTTCCGGCAAGGATCGGAGGGCGCGTCTCGAGAATACGAGGGAACGGGATTGGGCCTGGCCGTAACCAAGCAGATCGTGGAGGAGATGGGCGGGACGATCGAGGTTGAGACGGAGAAAGGAGGGGGCACGTCCTTCACCGTTCGACTTTCCACCAACCCCGACGCCTCGTGAGACTCCTGCCTGAAAACAGGACGGCGGATGCTTGTGTGTTCGCTGTTTCCGTTATTGAACGGAAAAATTCAAACCTGTTCAGTCCCGCACGCCGAGGGCATTCATTGTAACTCGCCGTAGCGTGCGCTACGTTGATTGACCCGTCAGCCTGTCCCGAGCAATCTCCGTTTTTGCATGGCGCAATCAAAGTCCGACACTTCCACGGCGAACAAGGGGCGCACGCCCCTCATGCGGCAGTACTACGCGATCAAGGAGCGCCACCCGAAG
>CAZSBW010000483.1:0-2664 GCA_964604815.1 uncultured Salinivenus sp.
GTCTTTGGCAGCCTCGCCCAGCGCGCCGCCACGTCCCGCCAGACCATCCAGCGCCCCTGCGGGCCGATCGCCCTGTACTCCTGTCGTTTCTCGTGTTTCTTGCCCTCGTTGCCTTCATCCTCCCCTTGTCGTTGGACTACTGGCGCACCGAGCCGGAATTTCTCCTGAACGTGGCGGCAGAGGCGCACGGGGTGTTGTTCGACCTCCTCCTCTTTGGGTGCCTCCTCCTCTGGTTTGAGCAGAAGGCGGAGAAGCGCCGCCGGATCGAACGGTACCAGAACGCCATCGAGGACTTCCTGGGCTGGGAATCGGACGAGGCGATGTACCGGATTGTGGGCAACATTCGGCGGCTGAACCGGGAGGGCGAGTCGCCCGAAAGCCTGAAGGACGCTTATCTCGCGGGAGCGGACCTGAAGGGAGCGGACCTGTCGGACGCGTCGCTCGACGGGGCGGACCTCACCAACGCCGATCTTCAGCACGCCGACCTCTCGGGGACCTACCTCGGCACCGCCGACCTCACCGGCGCGAACCTTCGGAAGGCCGATCTGTCCGGCGCCCACCTCGGGGTGTTTGCCGGAATGGTCGGGTCGGACAACGGTCAGCACACCATTCTCACGGGCGCCTCTCTGCGGGCGGCAAACCTCCGCGACCTCCGAAACGCCGACGCCTCTGACTTCGCCGACGCCCGGACCCTCTACAAGGCCCGCCTCGACGACGACCTGCGGGCCGCCCTCGAGGAGGCCTCGCCCGACCTGCTGGAGCCCGATCCAGCGAGCACACGAGCGTGAGGTCCGGCCGAGCCGGGGAGAAGCTACTCGTTGCGCAGGACCGTGGCCGGGTCGATGCGCGCGGCGCGGAGGGCCTGAACGCTCACCGCCAACAGGGCCGCCGCCAGGGCCCCGCTCCCTGCGATCAGGAAGACACTCGGCCCCAAGTCGATGTGGTAGGCAAACGTGTCGAGCCACTGCGACAGGCCGACGTACGCGAGCGGCACCGCCACGACAATCGCCACTCCAACCAGGCGAGCAAAGTCCTTCGATAGCAGCGTGACGATCTGCCCCGCCGACGCCCCGATGGCCTTCCGAATGCCGATCTCCTGGCGCCGCTGCCGGGCCGCTACGGCCGCGAGCCCGAAGAGCCCGAGACAGGCAATCCCGAGCGCGAGGCCCGCGAAGACGCTGATGAGCGTGCTGGTCCGTCGCTCCGCCCGGTAGGCCTCCGCGAAGGCCTGGTCGACGAACGTGTAGGTCAACGGGGCTTTTGGAAAAACCTCCTGCCATACGGCCTCTACCTGGCTGAGCACCTGACGAGCGTTCTCGCCCTCGACCCGCAGGTAGAAGGTGTCGTTCAGGGAGGGGGGCGTCAGTAGGAAGACCGTGGGGGCAATCGCGTCATAGAGGGGGGACAGGTGGGCGTTCTCGACCACCCCGATCAACGTGGGCTGCTCCGACAGCCAGAATACACCCGACCTCAGCGGCCGCCCAACCGCCTGCTCGGGGGAGCGCTCCCCGGCCGGAAGGTCCCGGGCGAGTTGCCGGAAGGCGGCCCGATTGACGACGACCGCCGACGAGTCGGCGGCCCGGCTCCGATCGAAGCTGCGACCGGCCGTCACGTCCATGCCCATGGCTTTGAAGAAGTCCGGTCCCACCGTCACCAATCGAAGGTCGTGGAGGCCCTCTGCCTCATCGGTATTGGCGAACGCAAACTCGGCGTTGCGGGGCAGGCCCGCCGGGACCGCCTCCGACGCCTTCGACACCGCCCGAACACCGGGCTGGCGGGTGGCCTCTCGCTTGAAGGCACGGGTCCGAGCGGGCGACGATTTCGCCATCGGCGGCATGGGAAGCGTTGCGACCTGCTCGGCGCGAAACCCGAGGTCGGCCTCCTGCAGGTAGTTGAGCTGCCAGTACGCCGTAATCGTCCCGGCCCCGAGCGCCACGGCCACCGCGAACTGGAAGACCACGAGTCCTCGCCGCAAGCGCGATCCGCCCGCGCCCCCGCTGCCGAATCCCCCGTTCGAGCGTCCCCCCAGCACCCGGGCCGGGTGATGCCGGCTGAGCACGAAGGCCGGGTAGGCCGCCGAGCCGAGGGCCACCAGGAAACTGATGCCCAGCAGCGTCGCGACCGAGAACGGCTCCGCAAGCATACTGGCTGTTCCCTCGATCCCCGTGACCGACCGGAAGACGGGCAGCGCCCCGGCAACGAGCCCGACGGCCAGAACGGCGGCCCCTCCGGCAAGCAGAAGGGCCTCGGCCAGAAACTGACGGGCAATCTGGCCCCGCGTGGCCCCGATGGACTTCCGCACGCCAACCTCCCGGGTGCGCTCAACCGAACGGGCAAGGGCGAGATTGACAAAGTTGACGCCCGCGAGGACGAGAATGACGAGCGCAACGAAGCCGAATACGTACACGTAGGCCGCCGATCCATTCGGCTCAAGTTCGAGGCTGAGATCCGAATGCAGGTGAATGTCGGTCACCGGCTGGAGCCAGAGCTCTCCCCCGAATGGATCGCCGGTCTGCTTGGCTCGCTCCTTGACCTGTCGGGTGAATTCCTCAGCAAGGGCCGATGGGGACGTTCCCTCCGGTATCTTCAGGTACGCCCGGAAGACCCCTCCGGACCAGTTGTCCCGCTTGCGCTCGGTAAAGTTCACGGCCGCATCGAGGGTGG
>CAZSBW010000484.1:0-2658 GCA_964604815.1 uncultured Salinivenus sp.
CCGAGGGACGCACCTCCAGGATTCGAAGCAGACGACCGAGGAGGCGGATCGCGTGCTCCTCCACCTGCGGCGGCCGGTCGTCTTCGAATTCCAGCGCCAGACTGAAGTCGTCGGCCAGGCGAGAGGCCGCTGTCGACTCCTCGGCGGAGCGACACGGCTCACCGGGAATGGGCACAAAGTCCGTCTCGCAGGTGCCGTACCGTAGTACAACCGATATACAGACCTCTTTCGGCTCTACGTCGGGGGTAGTGTCCCCGTCATTCGATCCACCGTCCCCGTTCGAGCCCCCTCCCGTGTCGGATGCGTAGGCGGGAAATACCGCCGAGGGGTCGTGCTGGGCCAACCAGTCCCTGACGACTGCACACTGCGGACGGTCGATGCAGACGTGCTGGCCGGAGGGGTCGATGGCCAGGCCCGGCTCCACGCGGATCTGTGCGGGCTCGTCCGTGGAGTTGGCATTGGGGACCTCAAGATGGGCACGAAGTCCCTGCACGACGCCGTAGCCGTGGAGCGCCCGCGTGAGGAGGCGGTCCCGCTCCATGAAGTAGGCCTGGTCCTGATTAAACTCGTCGACCCCCAACACCAGGCCCGTCGAGTAGTGCACACGCTTCGTGAGATCGGGGACCGAGGACGTCGAGGCGTCGGGAGTGAAGTCACTCATGGCTTGAACGGAATCGAATCGAGAGGGCAAAAATGGGTCGGCGCGATGGTGGCAATTCTCTGACGTTCATTCAGTGACGTATCGCTAGAGCGGCCGCGACGCGCCGGCGGCGTCCCGCCCCACGACCCGTCGGCCGGGCACATTTTCCGGGTGGGCGGCACCGACCGTCTCCTCGGCGAGGGCCCCCTCGCCCACCAGGAGCGGACTGTATCGACTCCCTCTGCCCAGCACGGTGTCGAGCCCGGTGCGGACGGTGCCGACGCGAAAGGCGGCCCAGTACGGAAGCACCTCGAAGGCGGTGTGGGCCGGCTTCTGCGTCTCGACCACCCGCCGCGCGATGTCGAGGCGCCGCCGCTGTATGGCCCCGTCGGCGTCGGGGGCCACGGGCACGAGCACACGGAACCGGTGCGCGGCCCGGTGGATGGGCAACGCCGTCCCGACGAACCGCATCCAGTCCCGCAGTGCATCCCCGCTCGGCAGTTCGTGGGGGAGCTGCACGTCCCCGAAGCGGGCGGCCCCATTCCTCAGCGCCGTCGGGAGTTGATCAAGGGTGGAGTAGCGACGCTCCAGGAATGCACGGAACCGCTGGGTGATCGCATCGGCCTTCCCTCCCGATTCTCGCCGTACGGCTCCCGCGTCGATGGCGGCGTAGGGGCCCTCGATGACACGCCGTACGAAGAGTCGCCAGTCGGTCCGCCGCTTCTGGGCCGCGTCCTCCTCGTCGGACTCCTCATCTGCCGGGGGAAGGAGCGGCGGAAATTGCGCCTGTGGCCAGGCCTTTTTCCGTTTCTCGGAGCGATCCTCGCGCGTGGTCCCAAGGAACGTGCGGAAGCGGCGATGCAGCGTGTCGGCGCCATCGCTGGGCGTCCACGGCCGATCGACCCGCACCTCGACCGGCTGCTCGGGCGTTCGGGCGCCCCCGGCGACGGCCCGCGGCACGTCGCGCGCGGCAAACGCCTCGACGAGGCGGACGCTCTCTCGACGAGCCGTGCGCTCGGTGGCGTCTTGGGGACGCCCCACGGCGTCGGCGATCCCCGCGGGCGTGAACAAAAACTCGTCGGCGCAGGGATCGAGCACGAGCGTGAGCATGCGGGCCAGCCCGGCGAGCGTGCCCCGCTGGTTGAAAAGCTCGACGGCGTGGTCGAGAAAGAGCCGCTTGCGGCGCGTGTCGAGCGCCGGGTCGAACGAGGCCCCGAACCACGTGGCGAGCCAGTCGAGATACTCGTCGGGGACGGTGCGGACGTCGAAGAGGGCCTTGACGGCGGCGATCTGCCCTTCGATGTCCGTGAGCATTCCTTCGGCGTTGGCGAGGAATCGCTCCACGAACCGGGCCGAGGCCTCGTTCTCCTGGTATACGTCCGGCATGTACTCCTCGAGGTACGAAAACCGCGGGAAGTAGGCGCGCAGCGCGTAGAGTCGCGGGGCAGCCCGCTCATTGCCTTCCAGCGTTAAACGCAACTGCAGGTACCGGCCTTCGGCGTGTTGGAGGAGAAGCTCCCACGTCCCCCGCCCCTCGCGGTCGGAGTCGGCCCCGGGAAAGGCGTTGTAGTAGGGAAGTTCGGACCCGGTGTCGCGCTGGTAGAGGTTCGGCTCCGGCGTCCAGGGCTGGTCGGAGAGCCGGTCGCGCTGATCGCTGGCGCGGCTTTCGACGTGGACGGTCGTCTCCGGCGGAATGCAGGCGTCCACGAAGAGCCGGTGCCACGTGCACCCCACGATCTCGCTGTCGAACCGCTTCTTCGACTCGATCCGGCCTCGATCCACGAAGCGGGGTTTGCGCTGGGCCCACAGGGACAGCCAGCGGTTTTTCAGATCATAGTAGACAGTGCCGTCCGCCTCCACGAGTCCCTTTCCGGAAAAGCGGCGCAGCGGAAGATACTGCGATTTCAGTTCGGCGGTCAGGCCGTTGGCCTTATCGGTGAGGTGAAGCGCATAGGCCTGGTTACCGTCCTCGCCAACGACGTAGAGCGTTCCGCGAAACGCTTCGGTGGGAGCGGGCG
>CAZSBW010000485.1:0-2651 GCA_964604815.1 uncultured Salinivenus sp.
CGGGACGCCCTCGACATCGCACGGGCCCCGTTCACCCTGTCACGCACCCAACAACTGATTGCGCTCGGGGCCGCCGGCCTCTTGACCAGCACCGCAGCGACGCTTGACGAGGCGGCGTATCGCCGCACGAGCGCGCACGTCGGTCCGGCGTCTCGGGCGACGAAGCCGTTCGCCGCGCCTGGGCGGTGGTACGACCGTTTAGGCCCGGACCGAACTGCTCTCGGCACGGCCGGCCTTCTCGCCGTGACCGGCTTTGCGTTACAACGGCGCGCCATGACCCGCACCGCCGTCCGGGTCGTCGAGGCTCTCGTGTACGCGAGGCTGGTGACGGGGCTCGGCAAGAGCGTGCTGAACCGAAGCCGGCCGTTTTCTGCCTCGGATCCGTTTGTCGCCGATCCAGGCGAGTTCAGCAGCGAGCACGCCGAGCTCTCCATGCCCTCCGGCCACACCGCTCGGGCATTCGCCGTCGCGTCCGTTCTTTCCCATCAGTTTGAGCGGTGGTACGTGTCGGTGCCGGCGTACGGCGTAGCGACCTCGGTGGGGCTCGAGCGCGTTCGCAGCGGGGATCACTGGCTCACGGACGTGATGGTGGGCGGGGCCCTCGGCTACTTCATCGGCCGTGCGGTCTCTCCCACTCGCTCCGATCGTGACGAGGTTACCTATGCGCCCGTTCTGAGCACGGATCGCGTCGGCCTCTCGGTTCGCTTTTGACGTCGGTTTTCGGCACACTCGAAAGAAATTTGGCACGCGAGTCCCCTACATGCGAGCCTCCAGCTGGTTGGACTAGAAGCGGCTTGGCAGACGTTTTGGGCCACTCCGGAGCGTATCCGGTCGTGGCCATCCTACTGATGCGTGAATGGGTTTGTAAAGACGATCTCCGCTGATAGCAACCCACGGTTTTGGAGATCTGAGATCTCCTTCCTCACACGGAGAATGATGTAGGACTTACGCAAATTCTTACCAGCAGGTCATCCCGCACTCCGATGCAGGCAATCCAGTTTGCCAGGATCTCATTTGGGCTTGCAGCCCATTTTCGGGCAGATTCCGGATCGAGTCCGGAATGACGTGCCCGTTTTGCGTAAGTCCTGTGATGTTTACCTACCCGTGCACGGATCAGTAAATGGCCTTACTCCCAGTGCTGCGACGTCGTGGATCTCGTGCAACCGTCATGGAGGGGGCGGCCACTGCCCGTCACACCCGGTACTCGTTCGGCTCGATGCCGAGGCGGTCCATGCGAGAGAGGAGCGTGGTGCGCTTCACGTCGAGGAGCTGCGCGGCGCCCTCGTCGCCTCCCACCACGCCGTCCGTAATCTCCAGCGCCCGCTCGATGTGCTGCCGCTGCACCGCCTCCAGCGTCTCGAACGAAGCGGTGCCATCGGTGCCGCTGCTCCCCGAGATTGACAGGTGCTCGGGGCGAATGCGATCCTCACGGGTAAGGATGACGGCGCGCTCGATGATGTTGGCCAGCTCGCGCACGTTGCCCGGCCAATCGTACCCTTCGAGGGCCGTCAGGGCGTTGGGCGTAAGGCCCTCGATCTCTTTGCCGGTGCGGGCGGCGTACATCTCACAGAAGTGCTCGGCCAGCAGCGGAATGTCGCCCGGGCGATCCCGGAGCGGCGGCAACGCGATGGGAAAGATGTTGAGCCGGTAGTAAAGGTCATCCCGGAACTGCCCTGCCTCCACCGCTGCCTCCAGGTCACGGTTCGTGGCCGCCAGGATGCGGGTATCCACCTCGATGGTTCGACTGCCCCCTACACGCTCGAACTCCTGGTGCTGCAGGGCGCGCAGGAGCTTGGCCTGGGTATCGAGGGGCAGCTCGCCGATCTCGTCGAGGAGAAGGGTGCCGCCGTCCGCCAGCTCGAAGCGCCCTTCGCGCTGCTCGGTGGCGCCGGTGAAGGCCCCTTTCTCGTGGCCGAAGAGCTCGCTCTCGATGAGGTCGCTCGACAAGGCCGCGCAGTTCACCTTCACGAACACCTGGTCGGCCCGGTCGCTGCGGTCGTGGAGGGCGCGAGCCACCAGCTCCTTGCCGGTGCCCGTCTCGCCGGTGACGAGGACGGTCGTTTCGGTGTCGGCCACCTGCTCGATGGCGTCGAAGACCTCCTGCATCGGCTCGGAGGCCCCCACGATCTCGTCGAAATTGTACTCGCTGCGGAGCTCCTCCTGCAGGTACGTCTTCTCGGACTGGAGCTGATCGAGCTCCTCTTCGGCTTCCTTTAGCTCCTCGACGTCGCGGAGAATGAGCAGATACTGGTCCTCGTCGGGCAGCTGTACGGGGCAGAGCGTAGCCTCGACGGGAAAGGTCTCGCCGGTCTTGCGCCGCGCCCGCACCCCTTCCGGGGCCGCGAGGTAGCGGCCCTCCGCCACCGCGTCGGTCTCGTTCTGGTGGGCCTCGACGTGGCGCCGCACGAGGGCCTCGAACGGATCGGTGAGGAACGTGTCGAGCGTCTGGCACTCCGCCTGCTCGGCCGGGCACTCGAAGATGTCCTCGGCGGCCTGGTTGAAGAGGGTGATCTCCAGGTCGGGCTTGACGCTGATGATGGCGTCGATGGCCGAGTCGATGATGCGGGTGAGGCGCTCCTGGCTCTCGCGAAGGGCGCGCTCGACCCGCTTTCGCTCCTCGATCTCGTCCTTGAGGGCGGCGTTCGCCTCCT
>CAZSBW010000486.1:0-2646 GCA_964604815.1 uncultured Salinivenus sp.
CGCTTCACGAGCTCCACGTCGAGCCCCGGCGCAAAGAAGCCCGTGCAACTTACGGCGATGACGTGCGTCACGTCCTCGGGTTCGACGCCGGCCTGCGACAATGCCCGCTCGCCCACGTCCTCGGCCAGCGGAATTACCGACTCCCGATAGTGCTCGTTGCGGTCCTCCGTCGAGGGTTGCGGTTCCAGGGTCCACGTTTTCGGGAAAAAGGTGAAGTCCTCGGCCTCGTCCTTCCCGTAATCGTCCACGCAGGTGTAGCGGCCGTCGATGGAGGAGCCCCGGTAAATAGCGGGTAGGCGATTCTGAAGGGCGTCGGGCAGGGTGTCGATCTGCGCCATGAAGTCCGCCGTCTCCTCCTGGGACCGGCGGAGCGGCGGATTGCCGGTGGCGATGGCGTCGAGCGTGGTGTAGGACATTGAACTGGAATGGTGCGAGAAAGATGGACCCTATGATATGATTCGCCCCGACGGACGTTGCAGAAAAGTCTGCAACGAATCAGCCCTTCCTCATCGTTGTTACTGGAGCGGAGAAGACGCTCCAGTTCACAAGTTTCATTCTTCGCCCCTACTGCGGCGTCAACTGCGGATACGTGCGATCTCAAAATCCAATTCATTGACAGCCCTCTACTCCCATGTCAGACTTCCCCGACCTGTCCGTCGCCGACGTGCGCAACTGGACCGTTGACCGCTACTACGAGCGCGGCGAAAAGTACCATCGACAAGGGCGCATCCAGCGGCCCCGACGCGAGGAACAACTCCTCAAGGCCGAATGCCGGGGCTCGCGGCCCAACCCGTATCACGTCGAGGCCAGGTTGGAGGCCGACGGCATTGCGTGGGCGGAGTGCTCGTGTCCCGTAGGCGGGCGCTGCAAACACGCCGTGGCCCTGTTGCTGACCTGGGTGAGCGAGCCGGAGGCCTTTGAGAAGACAGATCCCCTCAACCACCTCCTACACCAGCAATCGAAGGACCGGCTCGTCTCCCTCGTCCTGCGCATGGTGGACCGCCACCCGGACCTGGAGCGCATCGCCCGCCTGTCGCTCACCTCCGCCGCCGACCCCGTCGACGAAGAGGACCTCCGGAGCAACATTCAGTCCGTCTTCGAGAACGCAGGCGGGTACGGCGCCGACCCATACTACGCCCCCCAGGAAGCGGCCGACGAACTGGAGTCCTTCTTCGACCTCGCCGAGGACTATGGAGAGCACGACCACGCGGCCGAGGCGGCCACGGTGTACCGGCTCCTGCTGGAAGAAACCCGCGAGCACTACATGGACTTCCACGACGAATCGGGAGCCCTGGCGAACGTCGTCCACGAGTGCACGGAGCAACTCGGGGCGCTTCTCGCCCGTACCGAGGACGACTCCCTCCGAGAAAACATCCTGGATACACTCCTCGATACATACTTCTGGGACCTCAACCTCGGCGGGTACGGGCTGGGCGACGGGGCCCACCGTGCCATCCTCGAACAGTCGACCCCCGACGAGCGCCACCGCCTGGCCGATCGCGTGCGGGACCGCATGCCGGCGCCGTCCTCCGCCGACGCGGCCTCCGAGGAGCGTCGCGTCTTTGTGCTCAACAGCTCGACCGACGACTGGGGGCGCTCCTGGAAGCGGGAGGCGCTCGGCGGATTCTTGCTCGACCTCGAAGGCGACACGCTCGACGACGAAACTTATCTCCAGATCTGCCGCGAAATGGGGCGCCGCGCCGACCTCGTGGACCGTCTCCTCCAGCTCGACCGGCTCGACGAGGCCCTCAACGCCGTTCGCGACGCCTCCGACCGTGCGCTCGCCCGAATCGCCCCCACGTTCGTCTGGCACGAGGCCGGGGACGCCGTCTACTCGCTCGCCCTGAACCGCCTGGACGACGAGCCCCACTACGACCTCCTGGAGTGGCTCCGCGACTACGCTGACGACCAGGACGACGGCGAAGGCGCCCTGGCCCTGAGCCGCCGCTACTTTCAGCGCGTCCAGACCGAAAGCGCGTACGAGCACCTGAAAACCGTCGCCCAAAGGCTCGGGCAGTGGCCCGACGTGCAGTCCAACCTCCACGACTACCTTCGGGAGGAAGGGGAGTACGCCCTCCTCACCCGCCTCCACCTCGCCGAAGGGGACGTGGAGGCTG
Organism: uncultured Salinivenus sp.; assembly: GCA_964604815.1. Classification (GTDB taxonomy): domain Bacteria; phylum Bacteroidota; class Rhodothermia; order Rhodothermales; family Salinibacteraceae; genus Salinibacter. Next base: position 2,118 of record CAZSBW010000486.1, read on the forward strand.
CCCTGGACACGGTGGACAAGGCCGACCGCTCGTTCTCGTGGAGCTATAACCGCTCGCGCCTCCAGATCCAGGTGGCCGAGGCGGCCGAAGAGGACTCCCCCGAAGACGCCATTCGCCTCTACACCGAACGGGGCCGCTCCCTCATCGCCGAGCGGGGCCGCAAGAACTACCGCCAGGCCGCCGAATACTTCCAGCGCGTGAAGGCCCTCTACGACGAACACCAGCCGGGCGCGTGGGCCGACGTGCTCGAAGCCCTCCACGACGACGAACTGCACCGCCTCCCCGCCGCCCGCGACGAGTTCGAAAAGGCGGGACTCCTGTAATTCTTTGGTCGACCCCGTCAACCCTCTTCGCTCCGACCAATGCATCCCGCCGTGAAGAAGCTGTTGTACGTCGCCGGACTCCTTCTCCTACTCGCTGCCGCCTACCTTTGGAGCACACAGACAAGAGATCCAGACGTAGAAAGTCCGTCCTCCGGCCCGTACGTCTGCGCCGGGGGAGACACCCTTTCCCTCGTCGAGGCAACCTC
>CAZSBW010000487.1:0-2639 GCA_964604815.1 uncultured Salinivenus sp.
CGTCTCGGTGCACGACACGACGGTGACCGGGAGCGAGCGGTTTACGGCGGTCACGGGCGGGAACGCGTCGTTTGCTGGGGCGGGTGCGGGACTGACCGGCGTTGAAGATGGAGACACGTCGCTGGGAGACCTGAACAATGACGGGATTCTAGATCTGGTCTTGACCGGCTGGGACGGACTCAGCAGACACACGACGGTGTACCTGGGGGACGGGAACGGCGGATTTTCCGAGGCGAATGCCGGGCTCACCAACGTGGCCAGCAGTTCCACGTCGCTGGGGGACCTGAACAACGACGGGAACCTGGATTTGGTCGTCACTGGCTACGATGGTACCACCCAGACGACAACGGTGTACCTGGGCGACGGCAGCGGCGGCTTTTCCGAGGCGAATGCGGGGCTGACGGGCGTGGAGTTCAGTGCCACGTCGCTGGGGGACCTGAACAACGATGGGAACCTGGATCTGGTCGTTACCGGCACGGACGGAAGCACGGAAATGGCAACGGTGTACCTGGGCGACGGCAGCGGCGGCTTTTCCAAGGCGGATGCGGGACTGACCGGCGTGGAGGAGGGATCCACGTCGCTGGGGGACCTGGACAACGACGGGAATCTGGATCTGGTCGTCACCGGCGACTACAACAACAGCGCCACGAAGACGACGACGGTGTACCTTGGAGACGGGAACGGGGGCTTTATGGAGGAGACGAATCTGAACGGCGTCACCACCAGCTCCACGTCGCTGGGGGATCTCAACGGAGATGGCATTCTGGATCTGGTCGTCGCCGGCTTTGACGGAAGCACTGAATCGACGACGGTGTATTTGGGGGACGGCAGCGGCGGGTTTTCCACGACGAATGCAGGACTGGCTGGTGTGTCCGGCAGTGCCACGTCGCTGGGGGACCTGAACAACGACAGCACGCTGGATCTGGTCGTTACCGGGGACAGTGGGCGTGCTCCGGCGGCGACGGTGTATCTGGGGGACGGCAATGGAGGGTTTTCCGAGACGAATGCGGGACTGACCGGCGTTGAAGAGGGAAGCGTATCATTGGGGGAGCTGGACGGGAACGGGAGCCTGGATCTGGTCGTCACCGGCCTGGACGCAGACAGCAGGCGTACGGCCACCGTGTACCGCAACGGCGCCGATCTCACGTCTCCGGACCCACCGACGTCGCTCACGGCCACTGTCGCGGCAAACAGCATCTCGCTTTCCTGGACGGCGTCCGACTCGGCGGACGTAGACAAGTACCGCATCTACCGTGACACTGTGCCGATCGACTCCTCGGCCGGCCCGAGCGGATACACGGCCCTCGACAGCACGGCGGCCGGCGATACAACCTTTGTGGACACGAGCGTCGCGATGGGGACGACCTACTACTACCGAGTGACCGCGGTCGACACTGCAGCCAACGAGAGCGGCTTTTCGGAGGAGGCCAAGGCCACGCCGAAGGACACCACACCGCCAGATGCGCCGCCGTTCCTGGCAGCGACCGTCGCCTCGGGCCAGGTGGGCCTGAGGTGGTCGAGCCCGCCAGGCTCGGATGTGAAAAAGTTCGTTATTTACCGGGACACGACGGCCTTTGACCCGTCGCTCGGACCTGGCGAATACGCGCCCTTTGACTCGACCGCTTCTGGTGACACGACCTACACCGACACCGGTCTTGCCGACACGACGTATTACTACTACCGGGTGACGGCCGTGGACAGTAGCGGTCGGGAAAGCGGCTTTTCAGACAGGGCGCAGGCGACCCTTGAATCGCCGGCGGCACAGGCAAGGGCTCCGATTTCCGCCGAGGACACAATCGATCTGGGGTCGACCGGCGCGGATCTCTTGTTTTCGCAGGTGCGTGGGTCCGGGGAGGTCGAAGCCAAAAGGTTCGAGAGCCCGCCCGCCGGGTCGGAAGGCATTGCTGAGAGCAACGTGAGTGACTACCGTCTCACGATCGAGGTGCAGGGGACCGTCCAGTTCGACGCGGCCGAGGTACGACTTGCGGTCCGGCAACTTGAGGGGCTTTCCGAGCCGGAGGCCGTAAGGCTCTATCGGCGCCCGGCTCCGGGCGAGGGACCCTTCGAGGGCCTTTCTGCACGTATCGACGAGAACGGAACGCCGGGGACGATTGCCGACGACGAGCTCGTAGTCGATGTCGGCAGCCTCAGCGAGTTTGTTCTGGCCAGCGAGACCGAGTCGCTGGAGGAGGCGGCTCCCCCACCCCTCGTTCGGGCCGCCGTCCTCGCCGATAGCGCGCGGATCTGGTGGCAAGCCTCGCCCTCGGAGGAGGTGGCCGGGTACCAGGTCTTTCGGGCCGAGTCCTCCTTTTCCGAGGCGAGCCGGGGAAACCGCGTCCATTCTGACTCGCTAGTCCAAGGGACCACTGTCGTCGACCAGGGTGGCCTCCGCGTGGAGCAGACCTATTATTACCGCGTGCGTCCGGTTTCGGCGACCGGGGCCCCCGGAGACCTCTCTGAAGCCGTCTCGATCGAGCGCCCCTCGTCGACAGTTTCCCCTCAGGCGAGCATTTCCTTCGGCGACGCCACCGATGAGAGCAACTACCGCCCCGTTGCCCTGCCGGGCGGGGAATCGACGGCTCTTTCCTCGGTCGTGTCCGGCGAACCGGGGCCGGAGGGCGACTTTCGCGCCTACCGGG
>CAZSBW010000488.1:0-2633 GCA_964604815.1 uncultured Salinivenus sp.
CGGAATGGATGTTTCGTTTTGCATTTCGAAATCCCTGTTTATAGCGTACACGTCCCTTTTCGATCTCATTTTTTCCTCAACCCTCTTGCAGCCATGCGTGTACGATGGGGATTCGTTCTTTCCGTCTTGCTCTTTGCGGTTGGAATTATCGGGTGCGAATCGGCCGATTCACCGTCGTCGGAGCCTCTTCTGGAGCGATCCACGGTGGATCTCACCCATGCGTTCAACGAGGAGACGGTGTACTGGCCCACTGCCCCACAGGAGTTCGAGCTAAACGAGGACTTCGTCGGCGAGACCGAGCACGGGTACTATGCGGCCTACTGGTTTAGCGGCTCCGAGCACGGGGGGACCCACATGGATGCGCCCAAGCACTTTGCCGAAGGACATCCGCCCGCCCACGAGGTGCCCGTCGATCGCGTGATGGGGCCGGCCGTCGTCGTGGACGTTTCGGATCAGGCCCTCGACGACGGCGATTACCAAGTCACGACCGAGGACTTGACGACCTGGGAGGAGGAGCACGGTCAGATTCCGGACGGAGCTCTCCTGATCCTCCGGACCGGCTACGGCCAGTACTACCCCGACCGTGAAAACTACATGGGAACGGCCGAGCGCGGGGAAGAGGCCGTGGCGAATCTCCACTTTCCGGGCCTGCATCCCGACGCCGCGCAGTGGATCGTAGACAACCGCTCGATCGACGCGATCGGGATCGACACGCCGAGCATCGACTACGGCCAGTCCGAGGCCTTCCAGGCGCACCGCAACCTCTTTCAGGACGACATTCCCGTGTTCGAGAACCTGGCCAATCTGGACCAGGTGCCGGCCACGGGGGCCGACGTGGTGGCGCTGCCCATGAAGATTGAGGATGGAAGCGGGGGGCCGCTGCGCGCGGTAGCGTTCCTCCCGAGCGACGGCTAATTTCGGGGTGTTCGGATTCCTACCCAGACCACTCCCCGTCCCATGCCCACGCACTCCGCCGACCTGTCGCTCGCTCTCGCCCTCGCCCGGACGGCCGAAACCGAAATCCTGCCCCGCTTTCGTACTGTCGCGGCCACGCGCAAGCCGGACGGTACGGAGGTGACGGCGGCCGACCGCGAAGCCGAGCGCGTGATGCGCGAGCAACTGGCAGAGGAACGGCCCGACCACGCCGTGCTCGGCGAAGAATTCGGTGACACCGGACCGGACGATGCGCGCTACCGCTGGGTGCTCGATCCCGTGGACGGCACGGCGGGCTTCACGATTGGGGTGCCCCTCTTCGGCACGCTCGTCGCGCTGCTGGAGGACGGGGAGCCGGTCGTGGGGGTCATCCACTTTCCGGCGATTGACGAGACGGTCTACGCCGCGAGGGGGGAGGGCTGCTGGTTTCGCACCGAGGAGGACGAACTGGAGGTGACGGTCGATCCCGTCGACGCGATCGATGCGGCCACCATCACCACCACCGCCCTCCACAGCTCCGACGTGATGGCCACCGACGACCAGACGCCCTACCGCCTGACCGAGCTCGTGCGACGGGCGGGCAAGTTTCGCTTCGTGACGGACTGCCTGCAGCATGCACTCGTGGCCCGGGGCCGCACCCACGCCGCCGTCGACACCATTATGCACCCGTGGGACATCGCCGCGCTCGTGCCCTGCGTGCGGGAGGCCGGCGGTGCGGCCGCCCCGCTCGATGAGGACGAAGACGACATCGTATTCGGGGGCAGCCTCGTGACGGCGGGTAGTGAGGCCCTCCTTGAGGACGTGCGGACGCTCCTCCAGCCCGGCGCCTGAGTGGTCTCAATCAATCTGGGTTGGAGCGGAGGGAACCAAAGCAGAGACGTCGAGCATGCCGGTCTCGTCGTAGAACGTTATCGTTCCGTCCAGGGCGCACGTCCAGACCTCCTGCGCGCCCTCGTCGAGATACAGACGGCGCTTTCTGGTAATCTCACTCTCCGTATTGCCTTCGGACAGGATCTCGACCACGACCTCCGGCATCATGGGACTCGCCTTCGCATCGTTCGGTAGTGTCGAGAGTCGTTCCTCCGATATCCAGATCACATCGGGAACCTTTACGCCTTTCGCCGTCTCGACAGCGAACTCCACAGCAGACGCTCCGGATTGTGTGTGCCGGTTGAGTATTTTGACGAGTTTTCCCTGCTGAAGTCCGTGCTGCGGCTTGTGCGGGCTCAAGACAATCTGGCCGTGTTCGTTCGTTTCGATCTTGTACGGCAGCTCCTGGAGTTGCGGATCATTCAGGACCCGTTGCCAGGGCGTTTCGGGTTCCATAACCCGTGTCGTTGATTGCGAGGAGCCAGCGGCGGTTCTGCGGGACATTACATGTTCCGAACGGAGCTTTGCACGTCGTTGATTCCCTCGCCCCCGTTCCTGACTTTCACACGTCCACACCTTCATACATTCACACGCGTTGCCAATGATCGACCGCGTCCAGACGCTCGACCTTCACTTTCAAGACCGCCCGCACACGATCGCCTCGTACCTCCTTTCCCACGACGAGGGCGCGGCGCTCATCGAGACCGGCCCCGGCTCCACCGCCGCCCGGCTCCAGGCGCGCCTGGCCGAACACGGGCTGACCCCGAACGACATCTCCGAGGTCCTGCTCACCCACATCCACCTCGACCACGCCGGGGCCGCCGGCTGGC
>CAZSBW010000489.1:0-2631 GCA_964604815.1 uncultured Salinivenus sp.
ATCGTGGAGGAGAAGGACCGCCTCCGCAACTTCGAACCGCCGGTGGACGGCTACGAGATCATGGAGACCCTCGGCATCGACGAAGGGGTGGCCGTGGGCATCGCCAAGACCTGGATCCGCGAGGCCATCCTCGACGGCGAGATTCCCAACGAGCACGACGCGGCGTTCGACTACCTCATGGAGATCAAGGACGAGGCCCTGCGCCGGGGCGCCCTCTTCGAGGCGATGCAGGACCGGCTGACGGGCCGCGAGAACCGGGCGCTGGGGGCGATCAAGGAGGTTATCTTCGAGGCTCCGGACCTGCCGGCCGACCGCGACGCGGCGCTGGACTACCTGGACGACGTGAAGGAGAAGGTGCTGGCCGACGAGGGGGACGAGGCGGACGCGTAGGCGACGTGGTGCTCAAATCCTGTGTCTGTCTTCACATCCTGTAGTTTCGCCTGCACTGTCGCTGACTCCCCCGATCTCGATTAAGGAAGCAGCCGTTCTTCGACCGCCTCGACAAAGCGGTGTGCATCCCCGGCCAGCTCCCTCGCTTCCTCTCGGTCGAAGTCCGAAAAGGCATCGTAGTCGGCCCGGCCGCGCATAGACTCAGCGGTCGTAAGGATGTCCCCAATCTCCTCGCTCATCGCTCCGGTCCGAATGAAGTGATATCCAAACCGCCGGATCACTCCGGAGTGGGTGTTCGGGGACTCCCCTTTCGACGAGAGAGCCGCACGGGCCGCGCCGAACACCGCGTAATACGCGCGGTTGATGACCGCCTCCGCTGAGCCGTTCTCCAACAGCAGTTCGGCATCGGAGAGGGCGTCGTGTGCCTTCCGGAGGAGGGCATGGGCTTCGTCTTCGGGGTCGGCATCCATCGCTACTGGAGCGGCTCGTCTGCGGACGACGTTGAGGCCGAGAACGGGATCTCTAGCAAATCAATGCCTTCTTCGCGTGCCGAGCGGACGAGCGGCCGCCGTTCGTCCTCGAACGCTGCGGCACTCAGGTGAACGAAGGAAAGAGCGGTGTCCCGGTAGGTGGCGGCCCGGAGCGCAATCCGACTGGTGCGGCGCGCTTCTTCCAGGGGCTCCACAGGACCGTCGAGCACGACGAGCAGATCGACGTCGCTGTCGGGGCGAGCGTCCCCCCGGGCGTGGGACCCGAAGAGCACGAGATGTTCTAGGCGCGTGCCGTAGAGTTCACGGAGGGACTCCGTTACCCAGCGCAGGACCTCTCGAATGGAGGGGGAAATGGACCGCTCCGTCTTCGGCATCGGTCGGGCCGTCTCGTTGAAAAATCACGGACTCATTCGTGAAAGGCTCTCCTCTTCCCAAAAAATCCGGCCGGTCTCTGCCCCATTGGATTTGATCGACGAACGGTCTCCTGTAGCGAAACGAATGAAAACGTTCAGCGCCAGGACCTTTGCCGCACCTTGAGTCCAGGAGACCATCCTCGACGGCGAGAGTCCCAACAAGCACAACGCGGCCTTCGACTACCTCACGGAGATCAAGGACGAGGCCCTGCGCCGGGGCGCCCTCTTCGAGGCGATGCAGGACCGGCTGACGGGCCGCGAGAACCGGGCGCTGGGGGCGATCAAGGAGGTCGTGTTCGAGGACCCGGACCTGCCGGCCGACCGCGATGCCGCGCTGGCGGAGTTGGAAGAGGTCAAGGAGGAAGTGCTGTCCGACGAAGACGAGGCCGACACGGAAGATTCTTAAGTTTCGGTCGACATCTCTTCCCAGGAGAGGAGGCAACGGCGGGGGAGTCAAATGCATCTCAGCGTCCGCCTCCCTCCTCTTCTCGCCCCATCTCGGGTTTCGCAGTTGCTGGAAGGATGGTTCAAATCCTCAACGCGCTTCTTGAGCACGTCTTCTCCTGTCCGAATACCGGATGCCTATTCGGAGGCACGTCTCTTGCTTGATCACAAAGCTGGTCCCGTTCCCATATCGGCCGGCGACCCTCTACGTTTACGACTGCGCACTCAATCTTCCCCCTTCCATGACGATTTCCGAGAAGAACCCGCACGATCCCGACGACGAGCCGACCCTGCACGAGGCCTGGACGGACGGGGCCGAGGCGGCCCAAAACGGAAACGGCGTCGGGGCCGTCGAGGACCGCTACGACAATCAGGACGCCGTTGTCGCCTGCCTCGACGGGTACCGGCACGTGTCGGCAAACCGGTAACGGAGGCTGTCGGCACGTCGGGTCGCTCGCGTTCCACGTTCGCTCCCGCTGGAGAACCTGGCGGGGGCGCCCCCCGGCGACCGAAGCCGCTCGTGTCGGCTGCACGCGTCCGCCAGTCGTCCTCGCCGGGACGAGACCCGCAGTGGCTCAACGGGGCGCGAGACAGGCCGGTCGGCACCTGGGCGGATCCTACACGATCTGTGCTCGATGCACCCGGGCGGGCCCAAACAGAAACGGCCCGCTCCGGACTCGGAACGGGCCTTCTGTTTTCAACCGAATGGCGACGCGTCTCAGCAGGGCCGAGCGCACCGCGCGTGGTTAAAACGCACCATTGGTCTCCTCGGCCGGGGAGGCGTTGAGGGCACTGAGGCCCTTTTCCGTCTGCTCGGTCTCGTACTCGATGGTCTGGCCGTCCCGGAGGTCGCCGCCGGAGGTCATGCCCGCGAGGTTGTTGGCGTGAAGAAA
>CAZSBW010000490.1:0-2616 GCA_964604815.1 uncultured Salinivenus sp.
AGAAGGACCCGCTCCGCGACGACAACCCCACCGGCACCGTCACGCAGGTCACGAACTATTCCATTACCGTCTCCTTCGACCCGAAACCGGACGGATGGGTCTACGGCAAGGGGCTGCGCGTGGACCTCTACGTCAACGACATCACCTACCAGCGCATGCAGGACGCGCTGGCCCAGCTCCCGGCCGCCGACGGCCCGCTTGCCCATCTGCGCGACGTGTGCACCGGGGCCGCATCGCCGGAGGCGGCCGAGCCCGCCGAGGTCGACGCCTGGCACAACTCGGCCCTCAACGCCTCCCAGCGGCAGGCCGTGCGCGAGGCGCTGGCCACCGAGGACGTGCACCTGATCCACGGCCCGCCCGGCACGGGCAAGACGACCACCGCCATCGAGATCCTCCAGCAGTGCGTGGACCGGGGCGAGTCGGTGCTCGCCACTGCCGCCTCCAACACCGCCGTCGACAACGTGGTCGCGTTCCTGGTCGAGCAGGGCGCCGACGTGGTGCGCCTGGGCCACCCAGCCCGCGTCACGAACACGCTCCGCGCCCACACGCTCGATGCCCGGATCGAGGACAACGAGACCTACCGGCGCTCGCAGGAACGGCGCGAAGAGGCGTTCGACGTGCTCGACCGGCAAGACGAGCACACCGTGCCGTCCGGCCGCTGGCGGCGGGGCATGAGCGATCGCAAGATTAAAGAACTGGCCGAAGAGGGCCGTGGCTCGCGCGGCGTCCCCGCACACAAAATCAAGGAGATGGCCGAGTGGCTGGCCCTCCAGGACCGGGCCGACACCCTCTTCGACGAGGCCGAGCGGCTGGAGCAGGAGGCCATCGACGAGGTACTGAGCGCCGCCGACGTGGTGTGCACCACCAACTCCACTGCCGGCAGCGACCTGCTGGGCAATCAGACGTTTGATACCCTCGTCATCGACGAGGCCACGCAGGCCACGGCGCCGTCCTGCTGGATTCCGATGACGCACGCCCGCCGTGCCATCCTGGTGGGGGACCACAAGCAGCTCCCGCCCACCATCCTCAACCGGGAGGCGGCGCAAAGCGGGCTGCAGTACACGCTCTTCGAGCGCCTCGCCAAGCACCACGAGACCGATCCGGAAAAGCCCGGCTCCATCCGCAGCCTCCTGCGCACGCAGTACCGCATGCACGAGACCATCATGGGCTTCTCCAGCCGCACCTTCTACGACAATCGGCTGACGGCGGACGACGCGGTGCGACGACACACCCTAACCGACCTCGGTGTGACGAAAGACGTGCTGCCGGCCGACACCCGCCGCGACATTCTCGACCCGGACGCGCCCCTCGTCTTCGTAAACACCGCCGTCATCGACGCGCCGGAGCACCAACGGGCCGGCTCGCATTCCCGCGAAAATCCCCGCGAGGCCGAGCTCGTGACGCGGCTGGCCACCGATCTCCTGGGGGCCGGCGTGGCGCCGGAGCAGATCGCCGTCATCGCCCCCTACGACGATCAGGTGGACCGGCTCGACAACCAGCTCGACGTGGACGGGCTGGAGGTCGACACCGTCGACGGCTTTCAGGGGCGCGAGAAGGAGGTTGTGCTCGTCTCCCTCGTCCGCAGCAACGATAGCGGCACAGTCGGCTTTCTCGACGAGCCGCGTCGGTTCAACGTGGCCGTCACCCGGGCGAAGCGGAAAGTCGTGGTCGTCGGCGACGTTGCCACCATCGCGACCGCCGAGGTCTTTGCTGACTTCCAGGCCTACGCGCAGGAACAGGGCCGCGAGATGGTGCTGTAGCCTTTTCCCCGTTCCGCCGTATTGCGCCGGGAAGGGCCTCCCCCGTGCTGAGGAGCGACCCGGTCCAGTTGGCCGTGGTGGCGCACGCCGCGCCGGAACTCCGCATGGGATCACAACCACGCGAAGTCGCTTCTGCTTCCGTGACGAAGAAACAGTAGGCCTCTCGGCCCCCACCTCCCGCCGATGGAGCAGGTGCGCCGTCGGCTCGGTACGATTGGCGCGGGGAAGCAGGACGCCGGGCCCTACACACGAGAAGGGCTTTCGTCCTATCCGGGGGCCTCGAATCATCGGAACCCTTGTGATTTCCTTCTCCAGCTGGATTTTTGCTGTGCCATGGTCGGGTGTGATCGTGCAGCGTCCCGGCGAACGAGCCTTCATGGCCGCGCGTTACAGAAAAAGTAAGCTCTTCCGTTCTCGGAAAAAGGGGCGCTCCAGCCATGTTTGCCGTTCTGCTTAGCACCCTCCTCCTCGCCAGCCCCCCGGCCGACACGAGCTGGGAGTACCAGCGCCTCCGGGCCCAGATGGTGGAGGAGCAGATCGCGGCGCGGGGCGTGTCGAATTCCGCCGTGCTCGACGCCATGCGGTCGGTCCCCCGCCACCGGTTTGCCCCCGATCACCGCCCCGATCTTGCGTATTCGGACCGGCCCCTGCCCATCGGCCACGACCAGACGATCTCTCAGCCCTACATCGTGGCCCGCATGACGGCGCTGGTCGAGCCGGACTCGACGGATCGCGTGCTCGAAATTGGCACGGGCTCGGGCTACCAGGCGGCCGTGCTGGGCGAAATCGTCGACTCGGTCTTCACCGTCGAGATCATCCCGGAGCTGGCCGCCACGGCGGCGAAGCGGCTCCACCT
>CAZSBW010000491.1:0-2615 GCA_964604815.1 uncultured Salinivenus sp.
GGCTCGCCCACGCTGAGGCCCCCAATCGCGTAGCCCGGAAAGCCGAGGTCCACGAGCGTCCGGGCGGAGGCGCGCCGAACGTCCGGGTACACGGCTCCCTGCACGATGCCAAACAGGGCCTGCTCGCACTCGTAGCGGGGCGTGGTCTCTGCAAACCGTTCCTTGGCGCGTTCGGCCCAGCGCAGCGTCCGGTCGTTCGACTTGCGGGCGTAGGCCTTTGACACGTCGGCGGCGGGGCACTCGTCGAGCCCCATCATCACGTCGGAGCCGAGCGCGCGCTGCACGTCGACCACCGACTCGGGCGTGAAAAGGTGCGTGTCCCCGTCGATGGGATTTTTGAATGCGACGCCCTCCTCCGACAGCGTGGCGTCGTCGCTGAGGGAGAAGACCTGGTAGCCGCCCGAGTCGGTTAGCAGGGGGCCGTCCCACTGCATGAAGGGGTGCAACCCACCCGCGTCTTCGATTACCTCCAGGCCGGGCCGCAGGAAGAGGTGATAGATGTTGCCCAGAATCATCTGCGCCTCCACGTCCACCGCGAGCACGCGGAGCGAAATGGCCTTCACGCTCCCCAAGGTGCCCACCGGCATGAAGGCCAGCGTCTCGACAGCTCCATGGGCCGTTTCCAGCCGGCCGGCCCGGGCAGCAGAGGCAGCGTCGGTGTGGTCGAGCGCAAACGTCACGGGCGGTCGGCGCGAGCGGACGGAGGCATGCGGACGCGGCCGGAACCGTTTTACATGCGAATCAGGGGTTGAGCCTTCTTTCTGCAGCGTCCCGAAAAATTCCACTCTTGGCACGTCTCCCGAATGCTTTCGGGATCAGGATCTTTTCGAATATTGGCGATTGCTCTCGTCAAAAAGATCCCGCATCTGGGAAGCCACGCTTCCCTTGTGCGGGATGACGGAGTTGGGAATTTTTCGGGACGTAAAGACAACCGAATTGGCTGTCTCGATTCAACTCCTGATTCGCATTTTACGACTGCGGCTGGGGCACCGGCTCGGGCTCCTGTACCTCCCCCGTGTCGAGATGGGCACGCAGGGCCGCCTGCTCGTCGGCGTCGGCGAGCGCAACGGCGACCGGTCCGCCCGGCGTGCGGAGCAGAATCACTTCCTCCTGCATGCCCGCCGCAAACACGTCCGTGGCGGCGTAGCGGCGATAGTGGCGGTGATACGTCGTCGCCGAAACGGTGTCGATCTCCTCGATGGCGTCGTGGGCCACTGTTCGAGAGCGCGATCCCTGCTCGAGTTCCAGCCCGGCAGGGGTGCACGCCACCGTCACGCCGGGCCGGACGCCCAGGAGTCCAATCGCGCCCAGGATGACAACGGAGGCGAGCTGGCCCGCCCAGAAGAGAATCTGCCAGGAGGGCTTTTCGATCAACACCGGCTTCAGAAGAGCCCAGCCCAGGTAATGGCTCATCAAAAGGACGAGCGCCAATCCCGTCAGGGCGACGATATACAGGGCCTCGCCCCGAAGCCGGTCGCCCGTCCAGTACCGAAAGAGGCGCCCCAGAAGCGAATAGCTGGGATCGTACGACCAGGGAGATTGAAAGGTGCGGGTCACAACGACAGCACTCGTTCTGGATGTAGCGGTGGGGGGAGTGACAGTACGTTCCTCAAGCTACAAAGAAAAGGTACGACCTCCAACCGCGCGGTGCTGGGTCCCAGGGCAATCGTATCTTGAATCGTTTCTTCTGAGGATGGACGCTCGTTTGCCTCTGATCGACGAAACCGCCCGGAAGGCCCGAGCGAGAGGGGGCATGGGAGCGTGGGAGTGAGCGGATCCAGGCTGTCGAAGTCGGAAGAGACCGATCGAACTTAAGATGCAATCGCCCTGGTGCTGGGGCCACGGCAATCGCACGAGTCAGGCAGAACCAAGTGGCACTTCTTTTCTCTCGTCTGTATCCCCGGTGAACAGAAAAGCGGATCCGAATTGAGACCTACCTGTGCCCGGATCAGTAAGACGCTCTCGGCCCCGGCTGCAGAAACGGAAGAAGACGAGGTGCCTGAACCGGAAATGCGAATCCGCTACGCTCCGGCGTACCGGCAGGGAGTTGACGGCGGAGCTCGGGAACCGGCAGCAATCCGTCCGTGGGCGCGCCAGGGCTTTCCCCCGTCTCCAATCAACCAGCACTCGCTATCGATACCGGCTCAGTGGATCATCGTCATCGTCGCCGTCGTCGTCCTCGAAGTCGCCCTCTTCGAAGCCCCCGTCCCCGAGCGAGGAAAGCATCGAGCCCATGATGTCGTCGTAGGTCTGGGCGCCGTCGGCGATCTCCTTGCCGAGGAGCGAGTTCTGGTGCAACGCCTCCAGAACGAACTCCATTGTCACGAGCCGTTCCCCGTCGGAGTCGGGCGTGGTGTGCTCCTCCACCAGGGCCTGCAAGCCGTCGATCTGGGTGAGTGCGTCGGCGTAAGCGGCCTGGCTCATGTCCTGCTCCAGGTCCAGCGCGTGGCCCGTGGAGAACCAGTTGAGCACGTCCTGGTAGGCGGGGCGCCCCTCCTCCTTGTCGTCGGGGTTGGGAAAGTAGCGGGGAAAGATGGTGCGGATGGCCTGCCCAATCATGGAGAGCGCCACGTTCTGGGCGCCCTCCTGCTCGCCCTCGTAGACGAGCTCCACCT
>CAZSBW010000492.1:0-2615 GCA_964604815.1 uncultured Salinivenus sp.
CCTCGACGTGCACGCTCTCGTGGGTGGAGATGAGCTGGTCGATGAATTTGCTGTATTGCTCGAAGTAGGAAATGTCGAGATTGAGGCAGAGAGCGCCAATCAACTCGCCCTCATCGTCTCGAATGGCCAGGGAGGAAGACTTTATCTTCGTCCCGTCCGGACTCTCGTTGGCATAGCCGATCATCTTGTCCGGGAGGTCCTCGCCCCGCAACCGCCGGAGCCCAAGGTCCGTAGCCCCGTCTCCCACCTCGCGCCCCGTCAGGTGTCCGTTGTGGATGGCGATAATCGACGACTCCGGCTGCCGGAGGTCGTGAACGGCCACCTCCAGCACCGGCGCCATCATCTCGCCAATCGCCTCGGCCATGATGACGTAATGCTGAAGAATGTGGTCGGCCCGCTCGGAGGAGACAGAGGGACGAGCGGCAGGGACAGGTTCTGCACTCATATTCATTCAGTAAAACGTTATACAGGATGTGAACCACCAGTCGAAATGTCCCAACCCACCGTTGGTTCCACAAAGACGGAAACGTCTCCTTTGGTCGCTGCCGGTCAAGTAGACAGAAAAGAGAACTGTAAATGAGGGGTCATTCCGACCGAAGCGGAGTCGAGGACGCTTTCTGACGGCTGGCGGGCGCCATCCTTCGTTCCTCATTTCTCTGATTGAGGCATCGTGCCAGTGGGAGAGGGATTCTTCGACTCGCTTAGAATGACCCTCGAAGGAACGTCGTTCGGTGTGTCTGCTTGGTCGTGCGAAACTCTGTGCTTCAGGTCCGTGCAGGTTACTGATACGTGAATGGGTTCTTAAAGACGATTCCGACCAGTAGCGGAGCACGGTCCCCCACGTAGGAGAGAACAAAGTTTACCTACCCGTGCACGGATCAGTAAGAAGGAGACCGATGCCCCTCAGACGGCCATGCGGCCCGGGCGGACGACTTCTTGGATGCGTGTCGACCTCTCGAACTCGGCGCTGAGGCCGAGTTTGGACAGCAGCCGATCCACGAGCACTTGGTTGTAAGCCTCCCGGCGGCAGGTATACAGCGAACATCCCTGGTCTTGGTCCCGACGGCCGTCGGGACTGCTCTGCCGGCTGGGTGGTGTCGGTCGAGCCGAGCACCACGTAGTCTGAAAAGTCCGCGTTGGCCAGCAGAACGATCCGGCCGACACCAGCACGCCTTCCATTCTCGTTGTTCACGTGCATGAGCGAGACGAGCGCCATCCGGTCGTCAATAGCGGCTTCGACCTGGCCGGGAGAGACGGCTCCGTTCTTCTTGGGATCGAGAATAGTGACCGGATGTCCTTGCTCCTGTAGGCGCCGGGCCGGTTCGAGGACGGCCTTGTGCTCCGCGGCCGAGGTAATCAATCCGGCCGACTCCTCTGCGCTCGACGCCGCGTCGAGGACGCCCTTTATCGCAAGGTTGTCCGACTCCGTCCCCCCACTCGTGAAGACAATCTTGCTCGGCTCGGCTCCGAGGCAGGCCGCCACCCGTTCGCGCGATTCTTCCACGGTCACCCGCGCCTCGCAGCCGAGCTGATGGACCGACGACGCGTTGCCGTTCGAGGTCTGAGAGCGGGCACGACTAGGAGGGATGCCCGTCGAGGTGGAAGAGGACGTAAAAGAGATGGGTGAGCGCGTCGGGCAAGCGAGGAGAGGTGGATTTGCGATGGGAGCCAGAGTCCAGCACTGAGCTGACGCCTCCCTTTACAGAAGAGCAAAGACGTGCTCTCGAATCGTCTCCGCGTGGGCGAGAGCAGAGGCGGCATCGGATTCGTCTGGAGGAGAATCGGGAAGGGACGGATAGCGGACGTGTACGGCGAACGGATTCAGCGCCTCTCCCGCCTCATAGAGTTCCTCCAGGTCTTCGTCGTAATTGCTTTCCAGATCAATAAGAACCGTCAGATTGTGGGTTCGGGGAGGCTCCTCCCCATGACGGGCAAGAAATCCTTTCAGGTACTTTTCGGCCGCCTGCTGACTGTGAAAGCACACCGCCTCCGTCTCAGGCGGTTCGGCGTCGAGCAGGAGGCGAGCACTGCGGAGATCCCCATCCCCTTTGGCAAACCATGCCCGACTTGCCTCGTTGTGGTCAGATTCAGTCATGGGACGCCCGGCGGTAGAGTTGAATGCCGTCTACGCCCGCAGTTCGTTCGACGAATCCGGGCAGGTGTTGGCCCCGCTCGAACTGCTCGGGCGTGCGCACGATGATGTCGAGGGGGACGCGCCAACCGCGGAAGAGTGAATGCAATTCGCTCGCCTTCTCGTAGGAAGAGGTGCCGTCTGGGAGGTTCATGACCACGAGCAGATCGAGGTCGCTTCCGGGGCGGTCGTCGCCACGCGCCGCCGAGCCGAACAGGTAGATCGCCTGGGGCTTGCAGGCGTCGACGATCTGATCGCGGACGCGTTGGATCAGCGCGTCATCAATGGACGCAAGTCTAGTGTCATTCATCAGGAACCTCCAGTTTCAGCGAGGAAATGCGCTCGTGGAGCTCGGTTCGAAGCTGGGTCCGGATCTCGTCCGGCGGATGCATGGGAAAAAAGAGGCGGACGTCCGTTGAGATCGGAGCCTTCGGCCTTTTGAATGAACCGTCCCGGAAGCTGATTCGGGGACGAATACGCAGCC
>CAZSBW010000493.1:0-2604 GCA_964604815.1 uncultured Salinivenus sp.
CGAAGCTTCACGAAGGCCCACGCTCGGCGGCTCGAATACGACTGCATTCGCGTAGCCCGGGACGCGCAGCGCTTCCGTCTCAAAAACACCCAGACGCCCGCCGAGCCCCACATTCCGGAGGCGATGCTTGCGGAACTGCGGGACAATTTCGGGACCGTCCAGACACTTCTTTCCATGCTCGGCTTTCCGATCCTCGATCCGCTTCCGACGGAGGGGGACACCGATGACGGACGGACAAAGCTGTACTGCCGCGGGAAGGGAGCCGACGCGACGGGAGAGTACACCGAGGACGGCCTCGTCGTTTTTGAAGGGTCAAAAGCCCGCCTAAACACCACAGCATCGGTGCCAGACACCGTGAAGCAACGGCGCCAAACTCTCCGAGCAGATGGGGTGCTTGAGAAGGAAGGGGAGTACCTTGTCTTTCGGGAGAACCACGCCTTCAACTCCCCGAGCGCAGCGTCCGGCGTCGTGCTCGGTCGCTCCAGCAACGGCTGGCGGGAGTGGACGGATGCAGACGGCCGGAATCTCGATGAGCGGGAGCGACAGTAAGTTTCCTCCCTACCGATCCAACGGCTACCGCTCGGTGTTCTGGAATCGCGCTGCAGCCTTGACGTCTGCTCGGTGATCGACCGGATCCATCCGTGAGAGACCCAGAGAAGCGTACGTTCAGTCCCGACGAGGTAGGGCTGGCCCGCCACAGATCAGCGTATTCAGCGTCATTAAACTCCCTGCGGAAAGAAAAACCTCCCCCACCGTATGGAGTATACCCCGCTATTCGCGTTCACAACCCCTCAATCCCATGCCAGAGGGAGAATCGGAACTTGCCAGGCGAGGCAACGAGGTGTTCGAACGGGTTGTCCGGCCTCAGGTCGACGTCGAGGAGGAAGCGCACAAATACGTTGCGATTGACGTCGAGTCCGAGGATTTCGAGGTCGATGCCGACCAACGGGCCGCGTCCGATCGTCTGCTCGAACGCCACCCGGAAGCTCAAGGACGCATCTTCTTTCGCCGTGTCGGTAGCCGCTTTGCCCACCGAATCGGGGGCCGGCTACAGGGGGAAGATGGAGAATGACCACCGGGTTCTTTACCACTGAAAACGAGGCCGCACTGACACTGGAGGCCGTTGGCCCAGAGGGGAGCCGTTCGTTCGAGGCCGTCATCGACACAGGGTTCACCGGGGGATTGACCCTTCCTCCCGACTGGATCGAAGAGTTGGGTCTTCCGCAAACGGGGGTTGAGGATATGATTCTGGCGGATGGCCGGGCCAGCGATACCCCGTTGTACAACGGATATGTAGTGTTGGGTGGAGAGGCGTATAATGTAGTCGTTGCTGAGGCGCCCACCATGCCTCTTCTCGGCACCGATCTGCTCTGGGGCTTCTCCCTCTACGTCGAGTTCCAGGCGAATGGAGCCGTCGAGATCGAGCGGCTCCCCGGGTCCACTTCCTGATCAGTTATCGACTTCACGAGTGTCTTCCCCGTCGCCTGCCGTCCGCCCTTCATGTCGGCCCGCCGGTCGATAAAATGAACGGGACGGGACCGGGCCGTCCCCACTCGTCGTCAATGGGTATCTCCTGAACTGGTCCCCCGGCGCCATCACGGAGCGGAAGGTCGCACCCGCCTCGTGGAATTACGGAGGCGTTGCACGGAGCAATCAACACCACAGCCCCGCGACCGTCGAACGAGGACACGATTTTTTCCGGCATTTCTCCCGTGTCTCATGCGAAAACTGATTCTGCTGGCCTGCACCGGCGTCGTCCTGACGGCCTGCTCCTCCATCACCATCGGCGAGCAGGACGTGCTGTACCCCAAGCCGTCGGTCACCCCCCAGACGTTCGACGTCGACGGCGTCAGCCTCACCGACACGTCCGTCGCCGTCACCGACAGCGTGGACGTGAACGCCTGGCACCTCGCGCAGTCGGACCCAAAGGCAACCGTCCTCTTCTTCGGCGGCAACGGCTTTTACCTCGTCCAGTCGACGGGCTACCTGCGCGCCCTCACCCGCCCGCCGGCAAACGCGCTGCTGTGGGACTACCGGGGCTACGGCCGCAGCGACGGCACGCCCGGCGTCGAGGCGCTGAAGCACGACGCCTTGGCCGTCTACGATTCGCTGCGGGCGCGGCCCGACGTGACCCCCGACCGGCTGGTGGTGTGGGGCCACTCGCTGGGGAGCTTTCTCGCCACCTACGTCGCCGATGAGCGCGACGTGGCGGGCCTCGTCCTCGAAAACCCCGCGACGACCGTGGACGACTGGGTGGGACACCTCATTCCCTGGTACGTGCGCCTCTTCCTGGGGGTCGACGTGGCCCCGTCCCTGCGGGGCGAGAACAACCTGACCCGCGTGCGCTCGCTGGAAGCGCCCCTGCTCGTGGTGGGCGGATCGGCGGACAACGTGACGGATCCGGAGATGGCCCGACGGCTCCACCGGGAAGCGGGCAGTGCCGACAAGCAACTGATCGTGGTGGAGGAGGGAACGCACAACGGCCTCTACGACGACCCAGCGGTGCAGGAGGCCTACGCCGCCCTCGTCGACACGGTGAGCGAGGGGGATCCGACGCCGGAGCGGTCGGCCTCTACCGAAGAGGGGCGCGAGGGGCGTCGCTGA
>CAZSBW010000494.1:0-2596 GCA_964604815.1 uncultured Salinivenus sp.
GCGCGCAGTCGTCGAGCGGGGCGGCGCCGAGGGCCACCTGCATGGCGTCGTGCATTACGTAGTTGCCGGGGCGGATCTCGGTGACGCGAAAGCCGTCGCGCTCGGCGTTCTCGAACGCGGCCATCGATGGGGTGGAGCCGACGCTCACCTCAAACGCGCCGGGCTCGACGCCGGCCACGTCGGCGTGGGCGAGGCGGGCGGCCATCCGCAGCATGCGGTCGCGCTCGTGGCGGGCCACGCGCTGGAGGGCGCCCGCTGCGGTCTCGTTGCCCGTGGGGCCGTCGTAGGCCTGTCCGGCGTGCGTGAGAATGCCGGCGAGGCGGAGCTCGGGCAGGTCGGTGACGCGGCGGGCCAGGTGGATGGCGGCCTCGTCGTGGTTCCACGGCACCCCGCAGCGCCCGTGCCCCACGTCCACCTCCATCAGCACGTCGACAGGGTCGGACGCGTCGTAGACGTCGGCGGCCTGTTCGGCGCCCGCCACTGTGTCGACGACAAACGACACCTCGGCCTCGTCCCGGAGGACTCGGAGGCGCTCGTGCTTGTCACGACCCGTTACGGGAACGGCCACGCGCACGTCCTCGAACCCGGCCGCGACGAACGTCTCGGCCTCCTTGACGGTGGCGACGGTGAGGCCCTCGGCCCCGCGGGCCTGCTGCTCCTGGGCGAGGGCGACGGACTTGTGCGTCTTGGCGTGGGGCCGAAGCGCCGCGGCGTTCGCGCCGGCCCGGGCCTGCATGCGATCGAGGTTGCGGCTGAGGCGAGCCCGGTCGACGAGGAGGGCGGGCGTGGACAGGTCGGCAACGGTCATGTGAGGAAGGGGAACGATGCGCAGTGGACGGCAACGGATCCGCGAAAAGAGGTGAGGGCGTGCTGGGTTCCGGCGCGGTCGGACGGCGAGCATCGCCCTGGCGACTTGGTCTCTTTTAGAATCAGAACTGACCGAAGATTTGACACCGTCGTTTTTTTCTTACCAAAATATCACCTTTTGAGATGACAACTCAGCGCACATCGTGCCATCATCCACCCCATGAGTTCACGGTCTCGCCTGTCGCGATCCATGCCGGTTCTGGCCGGCGCACTCCTTTTGCTCACAGGTCTCCTTGCTGGGGCCTGCGACCTGGTGACCGGCTCGTCCGGAGACGTCTCGCTCTCAGGGGATCAGCGTACCGAGGGCGCCCTCCCCGACAGCACGCTGTTCCTGCTTCGGGTGGGTCCGGAGGCAGCGCTCCTCCCGCCCGGGGCCGACCAACGGCTCGCACCGGGAAGCCTCTCTCGCTCTCAGCCGAGCCGGTCGCCTGAAGCTGAAGACCAGCCGTCAGGCTCGGCTACGTCAGGGTCGCCCTCCCAGGCGGCCTCCCCCTACGGCTGCGTGATGAGCACGCCCAACCTGACCAGCGAGGCGTCCTACCGCTACGAGTCGGTGTATGCGTTCTTTCCGGAGTACATCGAGGACGCTGGCGAAGAAACCCGTAAGGTGACCTTTCAAATGAACAGCCGAACCGCGTACGCAACTTCCCCCCGACCTGTCGCGCACGTCCTACGACGGGCTACGTGCCGCATTCCCGACACCGACGAGGCCGAACGGCTCGTTCGCGAACGGCTCGAACAGTTTCCTTCCTCCGCCACTGCTCAACAGGGAAAGACCCAGGCAGACAGTGGAGACCAAGCGAAAGGAATATCGACCTGGAGCGGGGTGCCGGTTTCCTCGTCGATCGATTACTTGTCCAGTCCATCCGGGCCAGCATCTAAAGACTGGGAATGCACCAACTACACGCTCACGCTCGCCTACTGCGTCGAGTGGAAAGGCGACATAACGTGTTACTACAAAGAAAGCTGCAACGCGTACGAGTGGAACGAGGAAAGTCAGAGCGGAAGCTGCGACCACCTGCTCGTGGACTGCGGGGACGACCCGAGCGGATGCACCGCCGACGGAAGCGCCACCGACCAGCTCTGCGAGTCGGGCGGGGGACCTGTTGCCCTACCCGATACGATCATTCGCATTCGCAGCGGCGAGCGCTGCTCCGACGACCCGTTGAAGGACATGGAGATTCGGGCCACGGGATGCGCGGCGGAGGGGGACCGAAATGTCGATGGCGGACGTTTTGGGGATACCCGGGACGGCGGGGATACACACCATGACGGCATCGATCTGTTAAACGACGTGGGCGATCCGGTGGAGGCCGCAGAGGGTGGGCTGGTCTTGTCGGTTGCACGGGACAAAGGGGGGTATGGCTATTACGTTATTATTAGGACTGATGGACCGAATGGGGAGTATGAGTACCACTGGTACACACACTTGAAAGAAGAAAACAGAATAAATGAATTGGATGAAAATGGTGATCCAGTCACCGTCGATGCAGGAGAAGAGATCGGGCAAACGGGCACGTCCGGAAGTGCTTCGGCTGACTCCTGCGACAGTGGGGGTCCCTCACACCTACACTACGAAATCCGGCAAGGGAGTTCGTTTGATGAGGCTGACCCCGTCAATCCTGAGAATCACCTTGGGACGCAGTTTAACGACACGGGGGTACCCATTTCCGATACGTGTTAATTGATCTGCAGGTGTTGAAACTACTTCGTTTCAATCTTAATCGCT
>CAZSBW010000495.1:0-2594 GCA_964604815.1 uncultured Salinivenus sp.
GATCGGTGCATCGCCTTTCACGACATCAATCCGCAGGCCCCGACGCACATTCTCGTCGTCCCGCGGAAGCCGATCCCCTCCCTCGACGACCTGGAGCCGGAAGACGAAATGCTCGTGGGACACCTGTTCGTCGTCGCGAAGGAACTGGCTCAGGAAGAGGGGCTGCGCGACGGGTACCGCACGGTCATCAACTGTGGCGACGACGGGGGCCAATCGGTTTGGCACCTCCACCTTCACCTCCTCGGCGGACGCCGCATGGAATGGCCGCCCGGATGATCGCTCACGTTCGAGATTCCCCCATTCTACTGATCCGTGCATGGGTAGGTAAACATCAGTCTTCGTTTGAGGAGGACCGTGTTGGGCCATCAGCAGGGATCGTCTTTAATAACCCATTCACGTATCAGTAAACTCCGCACTCTACACTCGTGACCACGCTGGGCGTGACCGGGGGCATCGGAAGCGGAAAAACGACCGTCTGCGGCTTTCTGGAGGAGAAGGGCGCTCGCGTCTTCTACGCCGACATTGAGGCGAAGCGGCTCATGCAGGAGAACGATGCCGTACGGGCCGCCATCGTCGACGAATTTGGCGCGGCGGCCTATGGAGACGACGGATCGCTCAACCGTGCCTACTTGGCCGATCAGGTTTTCGGCGACGCCGAGCGGATCGAGCGCCTGAACGCCATCGTCCATCCGCACGTCTTTGAGGCGTTTGAGGGGGCGAAGGAACGGGCCCGAGAGGAGGGCATCGACCTGCTCGTGCACGAGGCCGCTCTTCTCTTTGAGGCCGGGGGCGACGAGCACGTGGACGTGACCGCGGCCGTGGTGGCCCCGAATGCCGACCGCATCGCGTGGGTGACGGAGCGGGACGACGTGACGCCCGAGCAAGTGCGGGCCCGCATGGACCACCAGCTTCCGCAGGACGAGCTTCGCCGCCGCGCCGACTACGTCATCGAAAACGACGGCTCGCTCAACGATCTGCGCCAGAAGAGCGTGGAGCTGTACTGGGCCGTCGTAGGAAGTGAGTAGCGTCCGTTAGGATCTGCTACGGCGCCGGTGGGCTGCTTCTTCCATCTCGGGAATCGTGATCCGTGATGCGTGATACGTGTCAAGTGTCAAGTCCTGAAATAGGTTTACAAAAAATCACGATGCCAGCGCCTTCGGCGTCGTCTTTTCCGTTGACGCGTCGATCCTCTTATGAGCCGGAGTGCGTCCACGTCCTCGCGGGGGCCGTCATGGTCGTCCAAGTTGTCGGCTCCCTCGCGCAGGTACGCGGCGACGTCGTTGCGGGTCATCGTTTGTTCGAACTGGAAGAGGGTATCGTCGGCCATCGGTCGTATCGGAGAGGGTGGTTCTGCATGCAATCCTGTTCGCGATCGGATCGGGGGCGCGTCTGTGGAGAAGACGACGCCGGGACACCAGAGCTCTCAGGAGGAGGACTGGAAACTGACTGTTTTCCTCGTTTTCTTGACGACGGGCGAACCCGTTGGGGCCACAGATCCAGTTTTGCCGAACGTTGCTGAGTTCGTAACGGAAGCGCCACTCGTCTCGTGCGGCTGTGCCTCCCTCTCCACAAAACGTTTGAAGCCAAGCCGACGCCGATGAAGTCTATCTCCGCCGCTCTCTTTGCCCTCCTTCTCACCGCCTCCATGACTGCCTGCGGTCCCTCGACGGATCTGTCTGACCTCGACTCGCCCGACGGCTCGCTTGCCATAACCGTGTCACTCGATGAGGGCCGGCCGCACTACCGCGTCGTGGCGGACGGCGACACGGTGGTGGCGCCTTCGCCGCTCGGGTTCGACTTCGAGAAGGCTGCGCCCATGCGCGACGGCTTCGAGGTGGTGGAAACGTCCCGGCGGTCCGTCGACCGAACGTGGAGTCCGGTGTGGGGCACCGAGGATCAGATTGCCAACCGGTTCAATGAACTCACCGTGGAGTTGACGGAGACTGACGCCCCGGAGCGCCGGCTCACGCTCGTCTTCCGCGCCTACGACGACGGGGTGGCTTTCCGCTACAAGTGGCCGGAGCAATCCGGGCTCGATTCCCTCCGCATCGCGTCGGAGGACACGAATTTCCGTTTCACGACGGATCACACCAGCTGGTGGATCCCCGACGACTACGACGGCTACGAGTGGGTCTACGAGCAGACGCCCCTCAGCGCCATCGTCGACAGCGCCGCCGCCGTCAGTTACAACTCGTATCTCGAAGAGGAGGACGGCGTCCCGCTCGAAAACACCTCGAAGCAGGACGAGCCCGGTGCCGTGAACACGCCGCTTACGCTTCGGCACCCGGACGAGGAGCGGTACATTGCCGTCCACGAGGCGGCCCTCACCGACTACGCCGGCATGACCCTCCAGGCCAATCCCGACGAGCCGACGACCTTGCACAGCGCCCTCGTCCCCTGGCCCGACGGCGTAAAGGTGAAGGCCGACGTGCCGCACCAAACGCCCTGGCGCACCCTTCAGATTGCCGACACGCCCGGCGGCCTCATCGAGTCGCACCTGATTGCAAACCTCAACGAGCCCTCGAAGATTGAGGACCCGTCCTGGATCGAGCCGATGACGTACGTCGGCATCTGGTGGGGCATGCACATCGGCA
>CAZSBW010000496.1:0-2586 GCA_964604815.1 uncultured Salinivenus sp.
ATTCAAGCGCAGACGGTGTTGAGGGGACGCGCTTCCTCCGTGTGGGTGTTTCTACTTGAGAGCGTTCCACGAACAATGCCCCCCCTCACGCATTCACGTCGCGACCGCTCTAAGCGATCACGCTTACGACCGCGAGAACGGACCTCGTCGTCTCCCCTACCACCGCTTAGCCACGCGCCTATGGACAAACTCGTCGTACACGGCGGTTCGCCCCTGGACGGCCCCCTCACCGTGGGCGGATCGAAGAACACCGCTTTGCCGCTCATGGCCGCTACCCTCCTCGCCGAGGGGACGTCTCGCATTACCAACGTGCCCGACCTCCGCGACGTGCGCACCTTCTCCAACGTGATTCGTGTTGCGGGGCCCTCTGTGACGTTCGACCCGGGCGCGCACACGCTCACGGTCGACGCATCGACCGTGGATCATCCGGTCGCGCCCTACGAGCTCGTCAAAAAAATGCGGGCCTCGTTTTACATGCTCGGGGCGCTCATGGGACGCTGCGGGAAGGCGAAGGTGTCCCTGCCCGGCGGCTGCGCCTGGGGCCCGCGGCCCGTGGATCTGCACATCGAGGGCATGAAGGCCTTTGGGGCCGACATTGAACTGGAGGAGGGCTACGTGGTTGCCTCCGCCCCCGGCGGTCGGCTGGACGGCGGGTCGTTCCGGCTGGAGCCCTCCAGCGTCGGCGCAACGATCAACCTCCTCCTCGGCGCCGTGCGGGCGAAAGGAGCCTCCCGCATCGAGAACGCGGCGATGGAGCCCGACGTGGTGGCCTTCGGGCAGGCGCTGAAGGACATGGGCGCGCAGATCGAGGGCCTCGGCACCCGGACCATCGAGATCCAGGGCGTCGATCGGCTGGAGCCGACCACCGCGCGCAACACGCCGGACCGGATCGAACTCGGCACGTTCATGCTGATGGCCGCGACGGCCGCCGAGCCGGGACAGCCGGTGGAGATCCGCAAGGGCACCCACGAACACCTCGGCCACGACTTTAAGGAGCGTCTCGCCCAAACCGGCGTGGACGTGGAATACGAGGACGAGGTTGTCACCGTCACGCGGCCGGACCGCATCGAGCCCGTCTCTATCGAAACGGCGCCCTACCCCGGGTTCCCCACTGATCTTCAGGCCCAGTGGACGGTCCTTCTCGCTCTATCCGACGGGACGGCTACCGTTACCGACACGATCTACGACGACCGGTTCAAGCACGTGCCGGAGCTCCAGCGCCTCGGTATGGAGATCTCAGTGGACGGCAACACGATTGCCGTGCACGGCGGCCGTCCCGTTCGGGGGGCGAAGGTGATGAGCACGGACCTTCGGGCAAGCGTCTCCCTCGTCATAGCGGGCATGATCGCAGAGGGCACCACGCACGTTCTGCGCGTCTATCACCTGGACCGCGGCTACGAGGACCTGGAAGGCAAGCTGCAAGCCGCCGGTATCGACATTCACCGCGAGGAGTACGAGGAATTTCAGGAGCCGGAGCCGGAAGTTGCTTAATGCTTCGATCGTGCCCCTCCCTCGTAAACTGGTGCCCACTTCCTTCAAATTGGAGGTTGGAAGGTTGGAAGATTTTGGCGAGGCAACTGGCTATTTACTCCCAAAATTTCCGGCCTTCAATCTTTCTGAGCTTCCAACTTTCCAACCTTCAACCGTCCACGCGGGGGAAACGGCACACCCAGTCGCCTTCCTCGACCCCTCTTCCCGGACGGCTTGTCTGGTTGAGGGTCAGCTCAACAGTTTTGGCGGGATCATCCAGCGCAGGGTCCCGTCTCCGAACGACAGGTCGCCCCACTGGCTACTGCCCACGTCGATACGCACGCAGGTGCCGGCCGGGAGCGAGACGTTGGCCGCACCCACCAACTGGCTGACGGTGGTGCTCCACGTGGGCTCGTGTCCGACCAACAAAAGGGCCCGTCGGCCATCATCCGTCGAGTGAATCGCCGCGAGCACGTCGGCCGGCTGGGCCCGGTACAGCGAGTGGCTGGTGCGGAGAGGCACGTCGGCCATCCATTCTCCCCCCTCCGACAGGGCCTCGGCGGTCTGGTGCGCTCGCACAGCGGCAGACGCAATCATCTGGTCGGGCAGCTGGTCGGTCGCAGCGAGAAAGCGGCCCAGGCGCCGGGCGTCGCTTTGTCCCTCCGAGCTGAGTTCACGGTCTTGATCGTCGTCGTAATACTTGGCGGGCTCGGCGTCGGCGTGGCGAAGGAGGTAGAGGGCGTTCATACGGTTAAGGGCGGTTCGTGGAATTGATTAGTGCACAAAAGCTCAAGTTCATCGGCAGATTCGAATGCTCGTAGCACCACCGTCAACGCCAGACGCGAAGCGATCCGGCGTCCAGAGGGTGTAGAAAGCATCCTCGTCAAAAAGGCTGCTTCGAGCAACTGCCGAGGAAGTTACGACGCGCTGCATCAAAGTGAGAGAATCGAGGGAGATCCGTGAACGACCGGTCTTCATGCGAATCAGGAGTTGAATCGAGACAGCTAATGCGGTTGTCTTTGCGTCCCGAAAACTCCACTCCTGGTGCCTCATCCTGAACGTGATTCCGAATCCTTTCGAATTCCGGCGGCTGCTCCCGCGAAAACATCCTGGCAA
>CAZSBW010000497.1:0-2584 GCA_964604815.1 uncultured Salinivenus sp.
GCGTGCCCGTCATCACGCAGGCGTCGTTGACGAGGTAGCGGGTGGGGAAGTTGTCGGTCCCGTCGGCCACCACGTCGTAGTCGTCGATGATGTCGAGCGCATTGTCGCTCGTGAGGCGCACCTCGTGCCGCTCCACCTCCACGTGCGGATTGAGGTCCTCCAGGCGCTCGGACGCGGCGTCCAGCTTGGGCCGCCCCACGTCGCTGGTGCCGTAGAGGATCTGGCGCTGCAGGTTGGAGGCCTCGACCGTGTCGAAGTCCACGAGGCCGATGCGCCCGACGCCTGCCGCGGCGAGGTAAGTAGCCGCCGGCGAGCCGAGGCCGCCCACCCCCACGAGCAAGACGGACGATTTTTTGAGCTTCTCCTGGCCCTCACGCCCAAATTCAGGAAGGGTCAGGTGGCGGCTGTAGCGCTGAAGTTCGTCGGACGAAAGCGTATCGTCCGTTTTTGGCGAGGCGGTTGCTTCCATAAGTTCTGCTTGTGTTGTGTTGGAGGGTCTGGGTGTTGTGGTGTTCAGGTGTTTGGGTGTTCGGAATTTGAGGAGACATCGGGACCCAGAACACCTGAGCACCTAACACTTGAGCACGAGATTTCCACCAGCGATGGAGGGAACGATGGAAATTTCGTCGTTCGGCTCCAGGGTCGTGTCCACGCCGTCGCCGAAACGCACGTCCTCGTCGCCGACGTATACGTTCACGAACTGGCGAAGCTCGTCGTCCTCGTTGTAGAGGTTGTCGGCGAGGTTGGGATACTGATCGGCGAGCGTGCGCAGGACTTCATCGACGGTGTCGCCTTCAATCTCGACCGTGGCTTGGCCGTCGGTGGCGGAGCGGAGCGGGGTGGGGATGCGGACGGTGACGGTGGTTTTTGTCGATGGCATGATGGATTGCAGATTGCAAATTCGAAAATTAGCGCGTTTTGGGTGTGTTGAGAAGAGCACTCGTCAGGTCGTCTCGGTGGCGAGCACGTCGATGTCTTCGCGGTGAAATTCCGAGCGATCCGGGGCGAGGGTCCAGGCAGTCAGATCCTTGGGGGTGCCGTCGTGGACGGACACGATGACGTAGGTGTAGCCGGAAAAAGTGGCCTCCTCCAGATCCGTCTCGGAGGGGCGGGCCGGATGGTCGGGGTGCGAGTGGTAAATGCCCACAACGTCGAGTCCCTGCTCCTGCGCCGCCTTATCCGCTTCGCGGTAGTCGTTGGGGGTCAACTGGTAGCGGCGGGTGCGGCGCTCGTCCTGCTGATTTTCGGCTTGCCGGAGGGCCGTGACGCGGTTTTCGCCGTCGTCGGTGACGGTGCCAAGCAGAAAGCCGCAGCCCTCTTCGGGGTAGGCGTCAGCACCATGGCGGCGGATGCGTTCGAGAATCGAGTCCGTGGTAATCATCAGAGTCAGGCTTCGGTGAACTGTCGATTGATGCGTGAAGCGTGATGCGTGAGGATGGGAATAATCACGTATCACTCATCACGCTTCATTCCAAAAGTCGTCGCTGAGGTAGCGGGTGCCGGTGTCGCAGAGGATGGTGACCACGACGCCGGCGTCCAGCGAGCGGGCCACGTCCATCGCCGTCGCTACGTTTGCTCCGGCGGACGGCCCCACGAGAATGCCTTCCTCCCGGGCCAGCCGACGGGTCATCTCGTAGCCCCGGTCGGTGGAGCAGGTGCGGTGCGCGTCGGCCAGGGTCGGGGTGTAGAGGCCGGGCACGAGGGCCGTCTCCATGTGCTTGAGGCCCTCCAGCCCGTGCATCGCCGTGTCGGGCTCAACGGCCACGCACTGGATCGACGGCTCGTGATCCTTCAAGCGACGAGATACGCCCATGAAGGTGCCGGTGGTGCCGAGGCCCGTGACGAAGTGCGTGACGTGCCCGTCGGTCTGCTCCAAAATCTCAGTACCGGTGCCGTCGGAGTGGGCCTGCCGATTGGCGTCGTTGTTGTACTGGTCGGGGTAGAAGTAGCGGTCGGGCTCGGCCGTCACGATCTCTTTCACGCGCCGCTGCGCGCCGTCGGTGCCCTCCATCGGGTCCGTGAGGAAAAGCTCGGCCCCGTAGCTGCGCAGGACCTTCTTCCGCTCCGTCGACGCGTTCTCGGGCAGGGCGAGCG
This sequence comes from uncultured Salinivenus sp., assembly GCA_964604815.1. Taxonomy (GTDB): domain Bacteria; phylum Bacteroidota; class Rhodothermia; order Rhodothermales; family Salinibacteraceae; genus Salinibacter. The sequence continues at coordinate 2,095 of CAZSBW010000497.1, forward strand.
TCACGTCGAGGCCCATCGCCGCCCCGATCATGGCGTAGGCGATCCCCGTATTGCCGCTCGTGGCGTCAATGAGCGTCTGATCGGGCCGAAAGGCGCCGCTCTCCAGGCCATCCTCAATCATGCGGAGGGCTGGTCGATCCTTTACCGAGCCGCCGGGATTGAGGTGCTCGGCCTTGGCGTAAACGGTCACGGCGTCTGACAGGTCGTCGGCCACGCCGTCCAGGCGCAGCAGGGGCGTTTGGCCGATCTGGTCGACCAGGGCCGACGCGTTCGCCTGGACGGTTCCGTTCGACCCTGGGTCAGAAACGGGCGTAACTCTGGTCATCTCGCTGAAGAAGTATTGGGGCAAATAGGAAACGCCTCTCGCGGCAGGGCCGGAGAGGCGTCAGCGTCCATCAACACGTTGGGGGCACACACTACCATTCTTCACAGGCAGGGGGCGAGCCGCCAGACAGACGCAGCCTCTCCGAAGAGGGCAGACAACAACAGT
>CAZSBW010000498.1:0-2578 GCA_964604815.1 uncultured Salinivenus sp.
CCCGCCTCCGTGGTGGTGGGTGATACGAATGCGGCACCAGCCCTCGGTTGCGTCCCGAGGCGCGTCCCCATCGTACAATTCGACGATCTTGGACGAGTCAATTGTGCACGTCCCTCACCTTGAGCACGTCGGCCAGCACGCCCGCCGCCGTCACGTCGGGGCCGGCACCCGGCCCCCGGACGACGACCGGGGCCTCTGCGTAGCGGTCCGTCGTCATCTCGAACAGGTTGTCTTGCCCCGTCAGGCGTCCGAAGGCCGTATCGTGCGACACGCGTCGGACCCCCACGTCGATGCCCTCCGGCGAGAGGCGCCCCACGTACTGAAGCACTGCATTCTCGGCCGCCGCGGCCTGCGACCGTTCGCGCCAGCGGGCGTCGACCGCAGGGAGCTGGTCGAGGAAGGCAGCGTAGGGGAGCCCGGTGAGTCTGTCCGGCACCAGCGACTCGACCTGTACGTCTTTGCGCTCGAGCCTGTGGCCCGCCGTCCGCGCCAGGATGAGAAACTTCCGCGCCACGTCCTCGCCCGAGAGGTCGTCGCGCACGTCGGGCTCGGCGTAGCCGCGGTCGATGGCCGCCCGCACCGCCTCGCTGAAGGTGGATCCGTCCCGCAATGCGCTAAACAGGAAGGTGAGCGTGCCGGAGACGGCCCCTCGGATCGTGCGGACGCGGTCGCCGGTGGCCACGAGGTCCTGTACGGTCTGCACGACGGGCAGGCCGGCCCCGACCGTCGTCTCGTAGCGATACTGCACGCCCGTCTCCACCGCCGCGGTCTGTAGCCGGTCGAAAGCGGCCTGCGAGCGGGTGTTGGCAAGCTTGCTTGGCGTGACGACGTGGATGCCCGCCCGCAGAAGCTCTTCGTAGAGGTCGGCTACGCTGGGGCTGCCCGTGGCGTCGACGAAGACGAGCGGACGGGGCGCATCCTGCGTAAGGCGCTCGACGATGCTGGGCCAGTCAAGCGGCGCCCCCTTCCCGAGTCGCGCCGAAACCTGAGTGGGCGCGAGGCCGGAGGTCCCCCAAATAGCCCGCTCAGACGTACAGGCTCCCACCAGGCGCAGAGAGGTCTCATTCAGATCGGCCACCTGCCGCAACAGAGCCGAGCCGACGCTTCCCACCCCCGCCAGGTACAGGGAGAGCGGTTGGGACGACCGAGAGGCCGCCGACCGTTCGGTCGCGGCGGGGGCCGTCGAGGGAGCAGAAGGGGAGAACGTGCGGTCAGCCATAATCGGTTGCGTTGTTCGACGAGACAGGATTCGGGCATCGTGACGCGGGACGAGACCGGTTCCTCCCGCATCACGCTGAACCGAGCACTGCGGAATCGAGCTCAAGCCGCGGCGAACGGCCGGACCGCCGCGCGCCACCCCTCGACCATCTCGTTCAGGGCATCGAGCTCGATGAGGAACGAATCGTGGCCGTGAGGCGCGGACAGTACCTTGAGGGTGGCCTGGGGGAGGTACTCGGCGAGCTCGTGCTGTTCGGGGAGGGGGTAGAGCACGTCCGAGTCGATGCCCACGACGAGGCTCGGCTGCTCGATGGACGACAACACGGCGTCGTAGTCGCCGCGGTCGCGGGCCACGTCGTGCGTATCCATCTGCTGCGTGAGGGCCACGTAGCAGTTCGCGTCGAAGCGGTCCACGAGCTTGTTGCCTTGATGGCGTAGGTAGCTCTCCACAGCGTACGGCGTGCCGTCCTGGTCCGGCATCACGTCGCGCCCAAAGCGCCCCTCGAAGGACGGCTGGGACCGGTACGACACCATCGCCATCATGCGCGCAGAGGCAAGCCCATTGCTCGGCGGATCGTCCGGCGGGTACTGCCCGTCCCGCCACTTCGGATCGGCGTAGATGGCCTGCCGCTGCGCCTCGCTCCATCCAATCTGCCAGGCCGTGTGGCGGCCCCCGACGGCGACGGGCACGAGCGACCGCACGAAGGGGGCGCCGTCGTCGGTCGTCTCGAACGCCCACTCCAGCACCTGCATGCCCCCCATCGATCCCCCGATGGCACAGGCGGCCTGCCGCACGCCAATCCGCTCCAGGGCACGGCGGTGGAGGCGCACCGTGTCGCGGATGGTGACCGGCGGAAAGTCGGATCCGTAGCGCGCCCCCGTCTCCGGGTGCGTCGTCAGCGGCGAGACGGCCCCGTACGGCGATCCCGGCACGTTCAAGCACACGACGAAGTCTTCCGTGGGGTCGAGCGCCCGGCCGGGGCCGAGCAGCCCGCCCCACCAGTCGGCCACGTCCGTGTCGCCGGTGAGGGCGTGGCACACGATCACAGCGTTGTCGCCCGCCGCGTTGAGCGTGCCCCAGGTCTGGTAGGCGACGGGCACCTCGCGGAGCGTCGTGCCGTCGTGGAGGGTGAACGATGAAATTGTGAGCGTCTGTGACATCGGCAGAAAACAGGGGTGGGGTGTCGGCCGAACAGTAAATGATGCGTGAAACGTGATGCGTGATGGCCAGCAGAGCGGTCTCCTCACGTATCACGCTTCACGCATCACTCTTCACGCTCCGATCACGCGGCAGCAGGTGTCGGGAGCGCCGCAAACGCCTGCTCGAAGTCCGCCTTGATGTCGTCGATGTGCTCGATGC
>CAZSBW010000499.1:0-2574 GCA_964604815.1 uncultured Salinivenus sp.
CGCGCGTTCGCCTCCATGCGGGTCCGGAGGTCGGGGTCGTCCATCACGCGGCGGATGGCCGCCTCCACCGACGCAGCCGTGGGCTCACACAGCAGGCCGGTCTCTTCGTGCCGAATGGCCGTGGGGATGCCCCCGGTCCGCGTCCCGATGGCGACCCGCCCCGCCGCGTTGGCTTCCAGGAATGACATGCCGAAGCCTTCGACGCTCCGCGCCTCCGTGAGGTGCCGGCTCGGCATCACGTACGCGTCGCAGGCCTTGTAGTAGCGGGGGAGCTGCTCGTCGGAAACCTGACCCTCGAACACGACCCGATCCGTCACTCCGGCTTGCTCTGCGGATCGCTTTAGGTCCTCTTCCTCCGGCCCCGTCCCCACGATCGCGTACGCAATCCCCTCGATCCGCCGGAGCGCCTCGAGGACGAGTCGATGGCCCTTCCGAGGCACCAGCCGGGCCACCGTGAGCAGCAGGAACGCCTCGTCCGAGACCCCCATCGCGCTTCGAAGATCCCCGTCCTCCGCCGCGCGGAAGCACGCGGCATCCACTCCATTTGGAATGACCTCGACGGCCGACGACGCCACGCCCTGATCCACGAGCTGACGCCCCGTCCAATCGCTTACCGCAACGTACCGCGAGATGCAGCGCCGCCCCCGTCGATGCAAGAATCGCGTGACCCAGTCGACGGTTTGCGCGGTGAAGAGATCGCTTCCATGCGCGTGACACACCACCCTCGTTCCGGTCATCGTCCCGATTAGTGCCGCCCCGGCGTGCTTCAAGGAAGAAATGTACAGCGCGTCGTAGTGTCCCTTCGCCAGAAGACGTCCAATCGTCAGGTAGTGCCGGCCTATCGTAAGACGGGTCGGGAAAATTCGAGCCTTGTGTGCCCCGGCGCGGCCGGGATCGTACTCGGATCGGCGCACGACCACGTCGAAGTCATGCCGCGAGTGGCGTGCAATTGCCTGCATTAAGCGCTGCCTGCCCCCCACAGAGAAAAAGGAGGGCGAGAGCAGAAGAACCTTGGCCATGATGGGCGATCCGTCTCGTCGGTTAAGGTGGAGCGAGGCGTCGGTCGATTCAGAGAGCCGCCGTTGACTGACTGCACGTACACTTTTCCGTCGTCCACGAGGCGAGCGTGCCCCCTTCGCTAACGGACACCGCAGGTTTCGTCCGCTTGGGCTTGGCCACATCCGAGGAAGGAGCCGTTCGGATCGCGGGTGATGATAGAAGAGGGAACCGCTCCGTTGCACAGGTTACACACACCGTCGAAGAAGACGATCACGTCGTCACCGGGACAGAACGGAGGGGCAGGCAAAAGCGTAACACGAGAAAAAGAGGGAATTCAGAGCGAGAGAGCGAACAATGCGCTACTGATGCGTCGAGGTTGAGGTTCGAAGCCACGAGGTCGGCCGCCGACCGAGCAGGTCAAACAGCTTTTCGTTTTCCTCCTCGTACAGATCGTAGAGGCGGAGGACCGCATCGGGGGAGGGGTAGAGCTTGCTTGACGGAAGCGGGCGATCCAGCAGCTTGACGAGGTCCTTGGGGAGGAGGTAGTACTGGAGAAGCAGCCCCAGGAGGGACAGGTAATGCTCTCCCTTCTCTTGGTCGAGGTCGGCCTCGCTCGTAGAAGAGTCCACCCCAATAAAGTCGTATAGTCGCCCAAGGGTCCGTCTCGGGGACTGAAAAATGTCCTCTTCGAGAATGAGAATCAGCATTTGCTCGCGGTCGAAGAGCTTGAGATACGGCTGTAGCTGCCGGTGGTAGAATCCTCGTTCGATAATGCCTCGTCCCTCGACTTCGGATTGCTTGTCCCCAAAGAGCAGATCGTCAATCCGATGGAGGGGCGATACGTGGCCCCGTCGAATGAAGTGATTCAGAGCAGAGACGGCCCGGTTCACGGGATTTCGGAGCGTAACCACGAGTTTGACCTCGGGGTACAGGTCGTGGATCCGTTCATGGCTGCCGGCCACGTGTTGCTTGGCCCCGTCCGAGATGGTCCAGAGATAATCGGGCGTCTTGTCGCCAATGACTTGAGACGAGTGGGCCGCGTTGAAGAAGGACTCATACCACTCCTGGCCCTTGGCGTACCGGTGGCGCTTATTGAAAAACTGCGCTTCGTCGACGGGGACGAACACGTCGGGATGCTGGCGGAGGTGGTGGCGGAGCCACGTGGTTCCACTCTTTTGCGCGCCGATGATGATGAAGTCGGGGGCGGGCATGAAGACTCAAGCGATGAAAAAACGATCGAAACGGAGACCGAAGCAAAGCGACGGTTTCAGAGCAATCGCACCAACTACGAAAATATCCTACACCGTCGCTCTAGGACATCCGAGATGTCCAACCTTGACTCAGAGCCTATCCAACCGGACAAATAGCTCATATCGGTCGGATGGATGGGCTCCCGGAGATCTGTGTGACCTTTTGAGATTAATCACCGGACGCCGTCTCGATGTCAGTGAACTTTGTGGCGCGAAAGGAAGTCCTTTCCGGCCTCGAAGAAATCGGCGTCTCGGAGATCTGAAGGACGCAACGATCGAAATTCGCCTTGTTCGACCGCTCCAACCGAAGGGCGGAGCGGGAGTT
>CAZSBW010000500.1:0-2570 GCA_964604815.1 uncultured Salinivenus sp.
GACGAACTGGACCGGCAGCGGCGGCTGGACGAGCGCGGTGTCGCCATCGAGAAGAGCCTGCGCGCCGCCGAACGGCAGTGGCAGTCGGCCCGACAGCGGCTGCGCTCCATCGGGGTGCGGGCCGACCGCATCGAGCGGGTGGCGACGGGCAAGGAAGACCTGACCACGCTTCCGCTGGTTGCCCCGCTCGACGGCGTGGTGCTCGACCGCATGGCGGTCCTCGGCGCGCCCGTACAGCAGGGCGACAAGCTCTACCACGTCGCCGACCTGCAGCCCATCCGCGTGATGGCGGACGTGTTCGAGCGCAATCTGGAAGCGGTGCGCGAGGGGCAGGCGGTCACCGTCACGACGCCGATGAATTCGGATCGCACCTACGAGGGCACCATCGACCAGCTGACGCCGCAGGTGGAGGACGAGAGCCGCGCCGCCCGCGCCCGCATCGTGCTCGACAACAGCGACGGCAGCCTGCGGCCCGGCATGTACGCCACCGTGCAGGTGCAGCGGACGGGGGAGCCCCAGCCCGCCATCGCCGCCGACCACCTGCTCACGGACGCGTCCGGGGCTTACGTCCTCGTGCGGGAGGACCCGCGCACCTTCCGCCGCGTCTCGGTTGACGCCGACGCGGAGTCGGAGGGCACCGTGGCCGTCCCGACCCTTTCCCCGGGCACGGAGATCGTGACGCAGGGGGCGTATCAAATTGTAAGTGCACTGAATCAGCGGGGGTAATCATTGAGGAGAACGTGGTAGGGACGACCGGCGGGTCGTCCCTACACCACAGTTCCGTTTCCAAATTGCCATTCCTGGCTACCGGACAGTTTTCAATTTCGAAGATGTGGGCGCCGAAAAATCCCTGGCGATCCCGCTGATCGTTCTTTCGAAGTCGCTATTTACAGGCAAAACTGCCGAAAAATGCACCAACGTTTTCCCGATTTTCGTTCGTCGCTCCAAACTTGCTTTGGAGCCTATCCTGCCTTACGTCAGATAGACTCCAGAGCGAGGTCTGGAGTGACGGTTGGAAAGGATTTTTCGGCGCCCTGAGCAAACTGTCCGGTAAGCAGGGGGTGCAGGTAGAATCAGGAACCGGCCTGTACCCCGGACGCTGACGGTGCCCCGCCCGCGAGCTCGGATGGGGGTTCGCAGAAGGCCGTGGGGCAGGTGCAGTACCGGTAGACGAAGTGAAAGTGGAAGACCTCGCCCGCGAGCACCAGCACGTGAAAGACCTCGTGCCCCTCGATGACCCCGGGCCAAAGCACGGGCCACTCCGTTGCAAAGACGACGGCACCGATGGTGAAGAAGATCGCCCCCACGACGAACGACCGCAGGCGCCGCCAGTGGTCGGAGAAGGCCAGGGCGAAGATGCCAATGCCGCAGACCCATCCCACCGTCAGGTGCATGGCCGCCGTTTCCCAGCCCTCCAGCGAGTCGAACGACAGCTTGGCCGTGATGCCGAGGATCGTGAGGCCCCAGGTGGCCGCGAGCAACTGGTCGGCCCACTGCGTTTCCAGCATCGAGTAGATGGCCGTGCCCGTGCCCGCCACCAGCAGAAAGATGGCCGCGTGGTCGATGTTGCCGTACAACTCCAGGCGGTCGGGGGGCACGGTGACGGCGTGGAAGAGGGCGCTCGCCGAGAAGGCCAGGACCACCGTCGTGCCGAACACACCGACGGCCCGGCCCATCACTCCGTTGGAGCGGGCTTTGCGGACGAGAACGACGGTCGCGACGGCTGCCACGAGGGCGCCGAGCCCGTGGCTCAGTGTGCTAAAGGGCTCGCGGAGGCCCCAGGCGGACACAATGTCGAGGAGGAGCGGGGACATAGCGATTGCATATTAAAACTCAGTCTGACCGAGAGGAGGCTCTCACGCCAAATTTCCTTCGTGGAGGCCGGAAACTGTGTGTGGGTATGGGAGTGACGCACTGGTGCGTCTTGGGCGTCGGCCGGCTTGCTCTGAGTAACGGACGGCGATAATCCGGAACCAAGTTGCGTTTGCCGGGAGGGCACACGGCACATGGGCGTCCGGGCGAGAGCAAGTGGCGAAGGGCTCGCTTTGCCCCTGTGTGGACGCGGGGCACCCGTTCCGTTACACCACCGTCTCTCTGAGGCTCGACGATCAGGGATTGCAAATTTCTGGCGAGAGAAGCGGCTCATCTGCCTCCGATCGACAATTCTGCCCAGAATGCAGGCGATCCGTCCCGATTCCCAGCAGGAGAGGGCGAAGGGGAGAGAGGGGTAGGTCGGCCGTTCTGAATCGAATGTGGGAAACTCTCCAGATCCAAGATGCGATTGTCGTGGGGAATGTTTGCCATAGCGCCTAAGGCTTTTTAAAATCACTCTGTCCTTAGGCCTATTGCTCTCGGCCCAGTGGTGTGAAGTTGTTTTCGTAGAAGTTTTCAGTCGACCTTGACACCGGTGTATGCCACCTGATTCGTCGTATCGATGAGACAGATGTCGTGGGTTTGCCGCTTTCCTCGCCAATGGTGTCCATTTTGGCAGCCCCAAAATGGACGAAAAGGGCGCGGCTGGCAGAAAATGGCCTGAGTCCTGGATGGGGATCTCAGATCCCCTGCTCCAC
>CAZSBW010000501.1:0-2538 GCA_964604815.1 uncultured Salinivenus sp.
AAGCCGACATCGTAGACCGCATCGCCGAAGGCACGGGCCTTACGAAGATTGAGACGAAGGCCGTCGTCGAGGGCTTTATGACGACGGTACAGCAGGCGATGGAGGAGGGAGAGCGCATTGAGCTCCGCGAGTTCGGGGTCTTTGAGGTAGAGCACCGCGCCCCCCGCACCGGCCGAAATCCCCGGACCAACGAGCCGGTGCCCATCGACGAGCGCTACGAGCCGGTCTTTCGTCCCTCTGAGAAGTTCAAGGAGGCGGTGGATGCGGTGCACAAGAAAGGCGACTCGTCGGACGAGGAGTGATCGTTCGGGGTTCGAGCGTTCGGTGCTGAGGTGGGGAGGCTTTCGGGGAACAGTGGCGGGGGGGCGTGCGCTGGGGACAGCACTCGTCTGTGTCGTCCTGGGGGGGCAAGTAGCTGCGTAACGTACGATCCATCCCATCATGTCTGAAGACTCTCGTTCTTGCCCCTCTTGCGGTGCGCGCGTTCCCCCCGGCGCATCGGTGTGTGACCTGTGTGGAACGCCGATTGAGGAGCCTGAGTCGTCGGACGAGGAGGCGACGGACGCCGTGGAAGACGCCGCGGACGGTTCGGAAGAAGAGGCGCCTTCCGCCCCCGATTCGGCTTCGGAGGAGGCGCCCGTCGAGGCGGTGTACTGCCACCAGTGCGGCTGGGAGAGTCCGCCGGGAGCCAACTTCTGCAGCCGGTGTGGGACCGAGCTCCAGGATCTGACTGCCACGGCCGGGGCGGAGGGCACGCGGCCGGTTTCGGCCGATCTTCCGGGGGGACCGGAGCCGTCGGCGTCCACAGAAGACACCGCCGACGCAGGGGCGGACGAGCAGGCCGAAATGGGGCGGCAAATCCTGCTCGTGGTGGGCACGGCGCTCGTGCTCGTGCTCGTGCTCTTTTTTGCGACGCAGTGGAGCCGGCAGTACGAGTGGGGGGGCGATGAAGACGCGAACAGCCCGCCGGCAGCGGCCGAGCAGCAATCGGGGGGGAGCAGTTCGAGCGCGTCGTCTCCGTCCGGGGCGCCACCGACGGACCCAGGCGGGTCGTCGTCTACGCCGGGAACGGCCTCGTCTCCCCCCCCGGCGGATCTCCAGACGCTGGTGGAGGAGGTTGGGGGCTCGGCCGGCGGGCCGGTGGCCGGTCGGATTGATTCGCTCCGTGCACTTGTGGATGGGGCGACTGGGGAGGAGCGCCGCGAGCGTCGAGCGGAGCTAGCCCGTCTGTACGTGGGCGCCGGGGTGCCGGGGCGCGCGGCGCTCGTCCAGTCGAAGCTTGCGGATCAGACCGGACGTGTCGAGGATCGCCGCCGGGCCGCGAACCTGCTCTACAAGTGGATGCGACAGGTGGAGCAGCAGGAGGGCCGCGCCGCGGTGGCGGACGTGGCCCGGCACGTCGCTGAGGCCTACGCGGCGGTTGCGGAGGAGCGCCCACAGGACCTCGACGCCCGGACGCGGATGGGGGAGGCCTACCTGCTCACCAACAACCCGATGGAGGGCATTCAGGCCATCAATCAGGTGCTGGAGGAGGATTCAACGTTCGTTCCGGCGCGCTTCCAGAAGGGCCTTGCCCTGTTGCAAATCAATCGGCTGGACCAGGCGGTTCAGCAGTTTGAGCGCGTGATGGCGCACGCGAGCCAGGACGATCCGTTCTACCAGCAGGCCAAGAAGGTGATTGAGGTGATTCGGAAAAAGGCCGGCTCGTCACAGGGGCGGTCGTCGGCCGGCGGAAAGGGACCCTCGGGGTCGTAGATCGGTCGGCGTGTGTTTGAATTGAGGCGTGTGGATCGTAGCTTTCTCCCGTCGCGGGGCTGGACGACGCGGTCGTTTGGCATCGATGACTCCGTTTAAGGTTCACGCAGGCCGTCATGCAGACCTTTATCGATCATCTCGACGAGGATCGCGTCCGGGAGGCGGTGCAGCAGGCCGAGGAGCGGACGGCGGGGGAAATTGTGCCGGTCGTGGTGCCGCGCAGTGCTTCCTACGAGGTGGTGACGTGGCGGGGGGCGGCGCTTGCGGGTCTTCTCGCCCTGACCGCCGTTCTGCTCACGCTTCAGTTCTATCAGGGCTGGGGCCTCGGTTGGCTCTACACGCCGTGGGGCGTGGTGCTGACGGTCCTTGCCGCGTGCGTCGCCGGGGCGGGGCTCGCGACGTACGTGGCGCCCCTCCAGCGCCTCGTGGCGGGGGGCGACCTCCTCGACGAGACGGTCCACCGCCGCGCCCTGCAGTCGTTTGTGGAGGAGGAGGTCTTCGACACGCGCGACCGCACGGGCATCCTCCTGTTCGTGTCGCTGCGCGAGCATCGGATCGAGGTGCTGGGCGACACCGGCATCAACGAGCGCGTGCGGCCCGACGACTGGGCGGAGGTGGTGGCGCGCATCCGGCGCGGCATCCGCAACGACAATCTCACGGAGGGCCTGGTGGAGGCCATCAAGATGTGCGGGCGGCTTCTCGAACGGCGCGGTGTGGGCGTTCGCCCTGACGACGAGAACGAGCTCTCCAACACGGTGCGCACGCCGGACTCGCCGGAGGAGG
>CAZSBW010000502.1:0-2535 GCA_964604815.1 uncultured Salinivenus sp.
GGCATCTACTCGGTGTTCGTTCCCGAATCACCGCCGGACACGAGCACTGCCGGTGCACTTTAACACGGGACACAGGCCATTTGACGCTATTTGCAACGGTCTCGAAACATCGTTACTAGTTGTAAATACAGGTGCCTACAACAGCCGATTCCGTTCCCCCCGCTGACCACAGGTCTCAGAGCTCATGGACGACACGCCCCCCACAAACGGCACGAGCGTTTTGGAAAAGCGCTTACAAGATCCGGCCACCCGTGAGAAGCTGAACTCTCTTCTCGACAAGCTCGACACGATCGAGAAGGCCATCGACACGCTCGATCGCCTGGAGGGTCAGGTGCCCGCTCTGCTCCAGACCACCGCCGACGTGGTGGACGAGGAGCTGACCCGGGCCGCCGATCAGGGCGTCGTCCTCGACGAGCGGGCCGGCGAGGCCCTCCAGCTCGCAGAGAAGCTCACGGAGCCGGCGACCGTCGAGGTGCTCTCGGCCCTCATCGATCGCCTCGACCGCCTCGAACAGTTGGCGGAGCTGGCCGATCAGGTGCCGGATGCGGCAATGATCACCGTCGACACGGTCGACGACGCTCTCACCCGGGCGGCGGACCGGGGCGTAGTGGTCGACGAACGCGCCCGAGAGGGACTGAAGCTTCTGGAGAAGCTGACTGAGCCGGACACGGCAGCCGCCCTCGAACGCGTCCTGGACCGGTCCGACCAACTAGAACAACTTTCGGCTCTCGCGGAGAACGCCCCCGACGCCATCGCCACGGCCGTCGACATCCTCGACGCCGAATACGCCCGCGCCGCCGCGCAGGGCTACGACCCGGAACAGACCCTGCGACGGGCCTTCGGCGCCCTCCGTCGCCTCGGTGAACTGTTCCGGACCGAGGAGTTCCAGGCCCTGCTCGACTCCGGCGTGCTCGATCCCGAGGCCCTCCAGGTCGTCGGGAGCCTGGGTTCGGCCCTGGCGGAGACGCAGAAGGAGGCGAGTCGTGGCGACACGCCGGCCCAGGGGGTCTTCGGGCTGCTCGGCGCCCTCCGCGACCCCGACGTCCAGCGGGCGGTCGGCTTCATCACCACCTTTGCCAAAAAGTTTGGCCGGAATCTGGACGCGTAGCCCCGGCCGAGTTCGTCATCGATTTCTTGCTCGCAACCTCGCTTCAGACCCATGACCGACACGCACCAAGTTCTCATCATTGGCGGCGGCACCGGCGGCCTTACCGTGGCCTCCCAGCTCCTCGAACGCGAGGACGCACCCGAAGTCGCCGTCCTCGACCCCGCCGACACGCACTACTACCAGCCCCTCTGGACCCTCGTTGGCGGCGGGGTCTTTGACAAGGAGGAGTCGGCCCGCCCCATGGGCGAGGTGATGCCGAAAGGAGCGACCTGGATCCAGGATGCCGCCGCGGAGATCAACCCTGAGAGCGGCACCGTCACCACCCGGGGTGGAGACACCTACGGCTACGACTATCTCGTCATGGCCGCCGGCCTCCAACTCAACTGGGACGACATCCCTGGGCTCGCCGAGTCGGTGGGGCAGCCGGGCACAGGGGTCGTGAGCAACTATTCGTACAACACCTGCGAGACCACCTGGGACGCGATCCAGGACTTTCCAAAAGGCGGCACCGCCCTGTTCACCGAGCCCACGATGGGCGTCAAGTGTGGCGGGGCTCCGCAGAAAATCATGTACCTGTCCGACGACGCCTTTCGTCGTCAGGGCGTGCGCGACGGCAGCCGCATCGCCTTCATGAAGGCCAAGGAGAATCTTTTCTCCTCCCCGCCCTACGAGGAGACGCTCTACGAGGTGATCGACCGGAAGGACCTCGACCTCAACCTAATGACCGAGCTGACGGAGCTGAAGCCCGACCGCAAGCAGGCGGTGTTCGAGGACCTGGAGTCCGGTGAGGAGAGGACGGTCGACTACGACATGATCCACGTCGTGCCGCCGATGAGCGCCCCGGACTTCATCGCCGATAGTCCGCTGGCCGGAGAAGAAGGCTTCGTGGACGTGGACCCGGGCACGCTGCAGCACACGCAGTACGAGAATGTCTTCGGACTCGGCGACAACTCGAACCTGCCCACCTCCAAGACCGGCGCGGCCATCCGGAAGCAAGCCCCCGCATTGGTGGAACACCTGATGGCCACCATGACCGGGACGCCCACCACAAACGGTACGTACGACGGCTACACCTCGTGTCCGCTGGTGACCGGCTACGGCAAGCTCGTGCTCGCCGAGTTCGACTACGACAAGGAGCCGCAGGAGAGTTTCCCGTTCGACCAGACCCAGGAGCGCTACAGCATGTACGCGCTGAAGGCGTACGGCCTGCCCCGCATGTACTGGAACGGCATGCTGAAGGGACGGATGTAGTCCCTGTGAGAGACCCGTTCGACGGCGGATTTTTCCCCCATCGCGGAGCCGAGTCTACTCGTCGTGCTCCTCCGCGTCCCCCTCAAAAACCGGCTCAAACTCACGGAGCGGCATGCCATGTGCCCCGGCATCCTGCCGGGTGGTGTCGCGGGCCAGTTCGAGTTCGTAGGCCACCC
>CAZSBW010000503.1:0-2532 GCA_964604815.1 uncultured Salinivenus sp.
CCGTCGGTGGCGGTAGGCTCGGCAGGCATGGGATGTGTTCGAGCGTTTGAGTGTTGGGGTGTTGGAGTGTTGGGGTGTTGGAGTGTTCGGGGGGAGGGGTGGGGAGCGTAGCGGAGGAAGTGGGATGCGTGATGCACCGAATCGTGACGGCGAAAATGGCTACCCCCTGGAGGAGGTAACGGGGCAGGACCATCACGCTTCACGAATCACGCTTCCATAAACCGGCGGGCGCTTGCGCACATCCAAATGTGCGGATTCGCACACTGATCCCGGCCCCACCGGCCTTTAGCGCCGCTGAGTAGCCCCGTCCTTCGGTGGAATGCGGGTTGCACGAGACATGTATGCAGTCGAAGCCGAACCGATTGATATCGTTCGCCAAGCCTCTGACCGATGGATACGCAGAACTCGACCTCCCCGACCAACGGCGCCTCGCCCGACGGAACCTCCTCGCCCGACTCGCCGCTCCTGAGTGGCAGCCAGCCGACGACGGGCAGCACGGGGGAGGGCGTCGACCGCAAGATCGAGACATCGTTTTTTACCCCCAAACGCATCGCCATCGGGGTCGTCGTGGCGCTGGTAGTGGCAGGGCTGGGCTACGGCGTGTGGACCACCGCGTCGGGCGGGCGCGTCCTCAACGTCGACCGCGAGAAGGTGACGATCTCAACCGTGGAGCACGGGGACTTCCAGGAGTTCATCGCTGTTACGGGCACGGCTGTGCCGGAACAGACCGTCTACCTGAGCGCCGAGGAGGGGGGGCGTGTGGAAGAAGTCCCGATTGAGGCCGGTGCAGAGGTGGAGGAAGGAGATCCGATCTTGCGCCTCTCCAACAACGACCTCCGCCTGGAGTTGGCCGACACCGAGGCCCGGCTGGCCGAACAGCGGAGCAGCATGCAGCAGGTTCGGATGAGCATGGAGGAGCGGCGGCTTCAGCTGCAGCGGGACCTGGCCCAGATTCGAAATCAGATCCGGCAACTGGAACGGGAGTTCCAGCGCCAGAAGCGTCTTCACGAGCAAGACCTAATCGCCGACCGGGACTTTCGGCAGACGCGCGACGACCTCCAGTACCAGCGCCGCCGCCTGGAGCTCGTCCGGTCGGCCTACCGGCAGGACTCGCTCCGCTTCCGGTCCCAACTCAGGCAGCAGCGCCGGCAGCGCCAGCGGCTCGACCAGCAGTACGAACTTATCCGGGAGTCCGTTGCGGGCCTGACCGTCCGGGCCCCCATTAGCGGCCAGCTCACGTCATTCGACGTGGAAGTGGGACAGACGATCAATCCAGGAGAACGGATCGGCCGAATCGATAAGGTTGACCGCTACAAGCTGCGTGCCCAGATCGACGAGTTCTACATCGAGCGCGTGCAGCACGGCCAGACGGCCACGACCGATGCGCTGGAAGACACCCCTCACACCCTCGCCGTGGATCGCGTGTATCCGGAGGTGGAAAACGGACGCTTCGAGGTGGACCTGGCCTTCAAGGGTGGTTCTCCTCCCGACCTGCGCCGCGGCCAGACGGTGCGCCTGAAGCTGGAGCTCGGGCAACCGCAGCAGGCCACGCTCCTGGCCCGGGGCGGCTTTTACCAGAGCACGGGCGGCAACTGGGCCTACGTGCTCACCGACGATGGCAACGCAGCCGTTCGACGGCCCATCCGCCTCGGCCGCCAGAACCCGGACCACTTCGAGGTGCTGGAGGGGCTGGATCCGGGCGACAAGGTCATCACCAGCAGCTACGAGACCTTCGGCGACGCCGACCGCCTCTCCCTTGAATAATACAGTGTTCGGGTGTTTGAGTGTTGTTGTGTTTGTTGACGGCGTGAGCTGAATTCCAAAACAAACCAATCGTCACCGTGGCAAAGATTGAGCGATTTGAGAATCTCAAGTGTTGGCAGAAGGCGCGCGAAATGACGAATGAAGTGTATCAACTCGTGCAGACGGAAGAGGCTTCGACGGACTTCCGACTCCGCGATCAGCTTACGGGGGCGGCAGTGTCCACGATGTCCAACATTTCGGAAGGCTTCGCTCGCTATCACAAGAAGGACTTCATCCGATTCCTCGACTACGCGCAGAGCTCCGCCGCCGAAGTCAAAAGCCTGCTATACGTCGCCCTCGATCAGGAGTACGGTACGCAAGAACAGGTCGAAAACATTCAGCGGGAAAGTGAAGCAGCTCAGCGAATGATCCTCAGCCTCCTCAAGCACGTCCGCAGCACCCTGCCGGGCTCGGCGGACGCGGCAAAGGAGCCCACCGTTCCCTATGACGGTCGTAGAGACCCGACCGGCGATTGGAACTTCCCGCCGCAATTCATAGAGACCGGTTCCTCCGACGATGGAGCGTAAACGATCGGAAATCCGCGTGCTCGATCCCCTGCACACCCCAGCATCCGCACCCTCCAGCACCCAAACACTTTAACAGCCAAACCCACAACACTCGACGACCCCAACACCCGAACTACCTCAGCACCCGAACTACCTCAGCACCCGAACCCCACGCACCCGAACCCCACGCACCCAAACACCACGCACCCAAACACCGCGCACC
>CAZSBW010000504.1:0-2513 GCA_964604815.1 uncultured Salinivenus sp.
GGCGTCCCGCCACCACCCGACCCACCGAGCACCGACTGCTCACTCATCCCCGTCTTCAGCTCCGACCACGTATGCTCCGTCTCTTGGACGATCGCCCGGAGCGGCTGTTCAACAGCCTTCTCGACGTGTTGGGCTGCATCTATCTGATAGCCCTCGGGTAGCTCCTCAGCCGTCCACGGGAGCGCTAAGACGTCCGTAGAGCGGACTCCCTGCGGAACCTCGTTCACGTACACGAGCCACGGATCGTCGCCAACAGACCACTCGTACTCGTCCACGTACTCGTTCACGTGACGGACGCCTCGAGGCATCGGGCCGTTCGGATACTTCTCGATATCTTTGTTGATCGTACTGGGCACACCGATGTCGTCGATCCCGTAGCGCACCGATCGGATCCCGTCGACCTTCTCTTGGACGAACTCGGATAGCTCCTCGAAGGATCCAGATTTGAGCACCAGCTCGATGAACGACGTCTGCACCTTCTTTGCCAGCGCCGGGACGTCGGATCGCTGAGACTCCATCCCCACCGTGTCGATCGTATCCACGCGCTTCCCCTCTTTCCACACGATCCAGCCGGCGTATCGCTTCTTCGATCCGGGCTGGAAGAACCGGCGATAGAGCTTCTCGAACTCGTACTGCCACAGGTGATTCTCATCAGAGGCCAGCCGATCGTGAGGCAGCTCGTCGACGTCCACGAACGGGTGATCCTCGGGGATGCCGAACTCCTCGGCGATGGGCGACATCAGATCGACCAGTGCCTCGTCCAGCTCTTTCCCTCGCTGGATCACCTCCTCGGCGACGAACTCCTCACCGGGCTTCAGCAACTCGAGCATCAGTGAGTCCGTGTCTCCGTAGATCACATCGTAGCCCTGCTCCTCGATCCGCTGCACGCCATACCACTGAACGAACCGAGACGCGGCCGTGATCGAATCGCCCATCCCATCTCCGGACAGTCTGAAGTAATCGTTGTCGGAGACCCCGAAGAACGAGTTCATAATCACCTTCACCGCGCCCTGCTGAGTGTCGTACCGACTGTATGCGACCGTGTCCGGCTCGTGCTGATCACGCAGATCCTTCTTCTTCTTGCGCTCGTCGAACAGGAGCTTCAGATACTTCGGCAGGATCCCCTCCTGATCCAGCGTGAATCCGTGCGCGCCCTCCGTGATATCCCAGCCGATGTCGTCTTCGGTGATCTCCTCGCCATCGACCTCATCGTAGTTCAGCGGCATATCCGGGACGACGATGTCAGCCTCCTCTGGATCCTCGACCTTCGTCTCCTCGCTGATATTGCAGGTGATGATCGAGGAGGGATAGAGCGACTTGAGATCTGTCACGCCCACGCCGTCGCTGATCCCATCCGACGGTGGCATTACGAATCCTCCAGAGATGTCGTCGAGGTTCTGATCCTCTGGCGTGTCGGGCAGGATCTCGTTCGGCGTCCGGTGCTTGAACAGAACGCCCTCCACCTCCTTCATCTCCGAGCCGACCGAGTAGGGCGGGATCGAGCAGATGTCGGCGAGCTGGTACCAGAACTCGAAGATGCCCTGCACGTCGTCCAGCGCGACACAGAGCTGCGTGTCGACGACGTTGTAGGCCATGAACATCGATCGGTTCTCATCATACGAGTTGCCCTCGGCAGCCACCTTCCCGATCCCCAGCTGGTTGTTCGCGATGTATTCGAGCGACCACGACTCACGCTCACCGTAGAGGATCTTCTGCATCGCCGCCATCATATCCACCGCCGGCAGTCCGGGGATGTATCGCTCCGTCTTCCACCCGCCCACCATCCCGATATCGGACAGCGCGTGCTCGTTCAGATCGTCGTTGTCCTTGATCCGGGTCACGATATACTCGTGGTCGAAGTGGATGTAGTTCCACCCCGTCGCGACGTCCGGGCGCTTCTCTTGGATGTAGTGGATGAAGTCTCCGAGCAGCGACGTCTCCGTTCCGAACCGCTTGAACGTGATCGGGGCACCCGCGTACTCCTCGGCGTGCTCCGAACTCTCCCAGTGGGACTCGATGTATCCGCGGATGCTGCTCGGGTCGACCTTGCGATCTGGATCGAGGCAGAACAGCGTATATTCCTCGTCGTAGCTATCGTATGCCGTGATCGCTTGAATCTCGTTCGGTGCCTCCGAAGCGAAGTCGTCGTAGAACTGATCGGGAGCCTCAGCCTCGATGTCGATGTAACAGATCCTCGGACGGATCGGCTCGTCGACTGACTCGGTGTCCACGCTCTCGACCTCGCTGATGTGAAACGAGGCATCGTCCGGGACGCGCACGTAGCCTGAGAGCGAGTAGTCGGCCGTACATCGGCGTTCGTACACCAGATCCGACTCATACCTCTCAGACTTGTCGTAGTGCTCTCTCACCGTTGGGACGTCCTTCGGATAGCGAGTGACGACCTGGAGAAGCGGCACGCCATCGTAGGAGGTGAATCCGCCACGGACGTCCTCGATGATCCCCTCGCAGTCCTCGAACGACTCCGGTGCCGGTGCAGCCTCGGGGATGAAGAG
>CAZSBW010000505.1:0-2512 GCA_964604815.1 uncultured Salinivenus sp.
GCACCGCCACGCTGTATCAATCCAGTCTCAGCCTGGCGAGCAGCTCGCCCGCCGCTAACGCGACCAGCGCGTCGGCGACCGGCAGCATCGACCTCACGTTCAACGCGCCGGTGGCCGACCTCACGGGGCTGGCCGACAGCATCGTGGTGCGAGGGGCGCAGACGGGAGACGTGGACGGGACGGTCAGCGGTACCGGTACGACGACCCTCACGTACGATCCCGCCCAGGACTTTGCCCCCGGGGAGCCGGTGACAGTGTCTGTACTTGAGGGCGTGGCGAGCCAGGGGGGCGTATCCCTCGACACCACCTACACCTTCAGCTACACCGTCGGGGCGTCGTCGGGCCCGGCGGCCTTCCCCCTTGCCAAGGACGTGTCGACGGATGAGGACGGCGCGCGGGCCGTGGCGACGGGCGATCTCGACGGGGACGGCGATCGGGATCTCGTGGTCGGCTCCGACGTGTCCGGATTCGGTGTGCTGTTTTATATTCAACACTGAGTACATATTTTCCATTTCAACCACGTAGAGAAAGTTCGAAGGGGGCTGGATGCAATTCGCGAAGCGCAACCTGAGTAGCCGACAGGCAGAAAGGGGGAGCCATTGCCCATCGCCGACGGCCCGCTCCAGGATGCCGGGCTCTGATGGGAGAGAGTGAAAGAAGGGGGAATGGCGCGACGGGAAGAACAGATACGGAATTGCCCCGGCCTTCCGTCGAAAAGAACCTGGCGGGAGGGAACCCTCGAAGAGTCGACTACACCTGGCACCAATTGCTTCTCTGGCGCTGTTCATTTCTCTACAGCTTCGATGAATTTTACCATCTGTTCAAAAAAATTTTTGCACGACCGATGGATTTCCCACGTCAACCGCTGCAGAGGCTGTTCGTACGGGATCCGTCTGGCGGTTGTGATCCTGGCCCTGCTCGGGCTCGGGGTCATCGGCACGGCCCCCGTACAGGCGCAGATCTACGTTGACACGGATGCCACCGGGGCCAACGACGGCACGTCGTGGACCGACGCCTACACGAGCCTCCAGGATGCGCTCGATAACGCCACCGGCAGCGACGAGATCTGGATCGCCGAGGGCGTTTACAAGCCGGATGAGGGCTCCGGTATTCCAGACGCGAAGGAGGACACGAGTTTCGTTGTTACCGGCAACCAGGATGGGCTGGGAATCTACGGCGGATTTTCCGGAGGCGAGTCGAGTCTGAGCGCCCGCGATCCTCAGGCAAACGTGACAGTGCTGTCCGGAGACATTGGTGGAGACGACATGACCAATGGAAACGGCGTGACGCAGGATACCACCGACATCAACGGTGCCAACAGCTACCACGTCGTCGTCTTCGATGGGGGAGACTGGACAGGAGCGAACGTGGGGGCCGACATCACCAGCAGCACCGTACTGAGCGGCGTGACGGTGACCGGGGGGCAGGCCGACGGGTCGGGAACCGCTCAGAGTGGGGGGGGGATTGTCTGTGATGGTGAAGGCAGCGGCAACGAATGCAGCCCGACGATCAGGTCCGTGAGATTGATCGGCAACCTGGCGGACTTCGGCGGTGCCCTCTACAACAATGGGACGAACAGCGGCACTGCCGCCCCGACGATCACGAATGCAATTCTGACCGGCAACGGGGCGCGAACCCTCGGCGGGGCGATTCAAAATACCGGGCGGTACAGTGGCACCGCAACCCCCTCGCTCACGAACGCAACGCTGACCGGCAACGGGGCCGGAAATTCGGGCGGAGCGATCTATAACGCCGGACAGGACAACGGTACTGCGAACCTGTCGATTGCGAATACCATCCTGTGGGGGAATACTGCCTCCAACTCAGGACCAGAAATCTCGAACAACACCAACTCTAACGCCCCGACGACACTCTCGCACACGATCATTCAGGGAGGCGTTAATGGTTCGGGCGTAACCGGCGATGCCAATACGGACGCCGGCGGCAACCTCGACGCCGACCCGCTTTTCGTGGATGCCGCGAACGGGGATGTCCGCATTCTCGGAAACTCCCCCGCCCTCGACGCAGGTGACGGTAATCTGGTAAGTGAAACGACGGATCTCGCCGGCGATCCCCGGACGCAGAACGGGACTGTGGACATCGGCGCGTACGAGGGAGCGGCCTCGCCCTCCGTCGCGATAGCGACCGGAAACACGGAAGCCAACAGCGTCGATGTGACGGGAGAGATTGTGCTGTACGCGCCGTCGGCGGACGCGATCTTCGAGGTCGAGCCCACCGGCGGGGGCACCGTGACCTCCAGCACGGAGAGCTTAACGGGGGCGACCGCCGCGGACTCATCGACCGCACGGCTCCTTCCCAAAACCATCGGCGGACTGGAGCCGAACACCGAGTACAATGCCCGCCTCATCGGGGACGACGGGACGCGATCGACGACGAGTCCGGAGAAGACGTTCACGACGGCGGCTGCGAGCCCAAGCGGCACGGCCGACGGCGCCTCCGGCGTGACCAACAATGACGCTACGCTGGGGGCCACCGTCAATCCGGGCGGCGC
>CAZSBW010000506.1:0-2504 GCA_964604815.1 uncultured Salinivenus sp.
CCACTCCCAAGCCTATGCTCGCTTCCTGCACGCCGGAGCAGCCCCGAGCGCGGTAAGCAGGACCCACGTCACAAACGTTCTCACACGTCGGTCCCCGAGCGGGAAGAAGCTCGTGAAAGTGAAGGCGCCAGGGGCGAAGGTCTCTCCGTTGCGGGGCGACTCCCCCGTGGACGCGACGCCCGCCTGCGCCATCAGGTCCCAGAACATGCCTCCGAAATTTTCCCTTCGGCTGAGGGACGGTCGGCAGAGCACCGGTCGGTAGTGGAGTGGGCTCGCGCCGCCCGTCGGCCCGCCATCGCCTTCGTCCCTGGGACTACTCATCTATCGTTTGTCCCATGACTCCTTTCGCTGATCTTTTTTCGGCGCTCCTCGGCCCGTGGTCGGCCGGGATCGGCGCCTGCCTCCTGGGACTGGCCCTGACGCCGGGCATGATCCACCTCGCCCGTCGCCGCGGATGGGTCGACCAGCCCTCCGCGGACCGGTGGCACGACCGCCCTGTCGCCCTCATGGGGGGAATCGCCATTGCGGGGGCCGCTGCGGGAGGGCTCCTTCTCGGCGGCGTCTCGGCCCTGCCGGTGGGGGTATTGGTCGGGTCGGGATTCGTCTTCGCCGTGGGGCTCTACGACGACGTGTGGAGCATATCCCCGACGGCAAAGGTCCTCGCGCAGGTGCTCGCGGCGGTCCTCGTGCTCTACGAGGGGATCGCCTTCTGGCAGGGTGCGCCTAGCGGGGTGTCGATGCCCCTTACGTTCCTGTGGGTCATCGGCGTCATGAACGCCGTCAACCTCATCGACGGCATCGACGGGCTGGCGGCAACCATCGCGGCCGTGGCCGCCGCGGCGCTTGCCCTGATGAGCAGTGCCCTGGGATTGGCGGGGTGGGCCGTCGTGGGGGCGTCCCTGGCGGGGGCGAGCCTCGGGTTTCTCGCCTACAACGTGCCCCCGGCCCGCATCTTCATGGGCGACTGTGGGAGCCTGTTTCTCGGATACATCCTCGCCGTGCTTGCCCTCGTCGTGCAGGGGGCAGGCGGGCCCGTGGCGGGCCCCCTCGTGCCGGTGGCCGTCTTGGCCGTGCCGATCTTCGACACGACGTTCGTCACGGTGACCCGGCTCCTGCGTGGCCGGTCCGTCACCGAAGGAGGGACCGACCACACGCACCATCGCCTCATCGAGCTGGGACTGTCTGAGAGGAAGGCGGTGGTGACGCTCGCCGCAGTGAGCATGGCTTTCGGGGGGCTGGCCCTGTCCACGCTGTGGATCTCGCCCCCCCTGGTCGTGGCGATCGTCCTGCTCGGCCTCGTGGCCTGCGGGATTGCCGGTGGGTACCTCGACGTGGCCACGAGCGCGGAGCCCTCGCCCACGGCGCAGCGGCCGGGCGCCCTGTCGGCCCGGATTGGGGCCGTAATGCGGACCTTCGTCGGTGGGGCCCACTGGAAGGCCGTGCTCGGCCTGGTGGCAGACCTCCTGGTGGTCGGGGCGGCGTTCGTCGTGGCCATGCATCTCCGGCACGGGGGCGCTCCGCCCGATGACCTGATGGCGTTTGGCTACCGGGTGCTGCCGGGCCTCATTGCGATCAAGCTCCTGGTGTTTTACGCCTGCGGCCTGTACCGCGGCATCTGGCGCCACGCCGGCACCTCGGAGATCGTGCGCCTGATCCTGGCCTCGATGGGGGGCTCGCTCCTGGCGATGGGCGGGTGGGCGCTCGCGGCGGGCGGGTCGCCTCCGGTGTCCCTCTTCGTGATCGACGGGCTGGTAACGACGGCGGCGGTGGGGGGCGTGCGCTTTTCGTTTCGGGCCCTTCGGCAGGCCGTGGCCGCCCACACCGACGGCGGGCGGCGGGCCCTCGTCGTGGGCACCGGCACACCGACGGTGCTCCTCGTGCGCTACCTGCGCGAGCATCCGGACTCCCAGCGAACGGTGGTGGGACTGCTGGACGAGGACGCGGGCCAAAAGGGGCGTCAGCTGCAGGGGACGAAGGTGCTGGGAAGCTATGAGGACCTGCCGCGCCTGTGCGAGGAGCAAGACGTGGAGGAGGTTGTGGTGCCCGTCGAGGCCACGACGACGGCCCAGCGCCGGGCGCTCCGCGAGCAGTGTGCCCCCCTGGAGGTCGATTGCCTGCAGTTTGCCGTGTCCCTCGACGCGGAGGCAAATCCGGAATCGGCCCCGGTCGCTTCGCCGGTGGGGAACGGGGCGCGGCGGGAAACCTGAAGCCTGGGGCCGACAGGCGCGTGGGAGCGGTGATCGTCTGCCCGTCTCGGCAGTGCAGCGGGCTCACCAACGTGTAGTGTCCATGTCAGGACCATCCGTCCCCTGAGAGAACGCAGGCCAGCGCGCCGGGAGCTGAACGAGGGAGCCACCCTGAACCCATTCTGATCTCCGCACCGCTCCCACCGGAGACAATCTCCGGCACAGCAGGGTCGGGTCAAAACTTCTGCACGCGGCGACGCTGTCTCAAGACTCGGCCGGATTGACCTCCACCCAGTCGGCCGGCACTTCCACCTTCAT
>CAZSBW010000507.1:0-2487 GCA_964604815.1 uncultured Salinivenus sp.
CGAGGTTGTACCGGGCGCCCTGGTCGAAGGCATCCTGGCCGACCGGGACGCTCGGTGCCTTGCACTCCACGAGCAGAAGCGGATCGCCCTGCCGGTCGTGCACCACGACGTCGGCCCGCCAGGGCTGGCTTTGGTACTGAAAGGGCGCCTCGGTGGCGACGAGGCCGGCGGGGACGTTGAGGTCCTGAAGCAAGTATTGTACGAAATGCTGTCGCACCCACTCCTCCGGCGTCAGGCGGACGTAGGTCTGGCGCAGGGGGTCGTAGATGTAGCGCTTGCTCTCCCGTTCGGCGGTGCGAAACTCGTAGGCCGGGAGATTCAACGTTTCCATGGGGCGATGAACATCGGCAAGTAAAAGGTGTCTTTTAAGGAGCTAGATTGAAGGTAACTGGAAGAGACATGAAAACTGGAACCGGCTGGCCACGGTGCCTTCCTGGTTTATCAAATTCCACCTCTCTAATTGCCTTGAGGGCCGCTTCATTGAGGATAGGATGAGAAGGCTGGTCAATTTGCAGATGTGTTGTAGAGCCGTTCGGAAGAACAAGAAACTCGACGACCACAACTCCCTTGATCCCACGGACCTTGGCAGCTTCCGGGTAGGTGACGGCCTCAGTAAGAGATGTGTCCTTCAATTTCGGCATGTTCTCCACTGAGTGGAAGACGGTCAATCGATTTTCCACGACCGCCGTATCGGCGGTGACGGAGTCAGGCATCGACCTGTACAAAGCCTGCAAATCACTACGAAACGCAGCAGGAAGCCGATATTCCCCCCAGTTCAGGTCTAATCGCATCGTATCGGCCGCGGCAAAACGTTGAATGTCTCTGGTAGAAAGAGGAACGAATCGTTCCTCGTGCAGCGAGTCGTCTTCTTCCCAGAATGTGCGCCAGGCCTGTTCGCGCCGCATAACCATGCGTCGTCCATGGAGATCAACGTATGGGAAAGGGCGGATCAATGTGCTATCAGAAACGACGGAATGGATACGCAGCCCCCATCTTGCGTTTTGGTCTGTAATGCCTCCCACTGCTTCGACTTCAGCACGAGAGCCAATCCCCTTCAATTTCAAAGGAGTGCCCTCAACAGGGGCCGAGCTCCGGTAGAAAAGCGGACGCGGAAGAGTAGCAAGGGAATCCGGGGTTTGCTCGATTCGTGTCCAGATGCGCTCCGTACGTGTCGAGTCGTTTTTGGAAGGGGGAGCCGGGGACCGAGCGCTCTGAAGAGAAGAGGAGCTACACCCAGATAGAAGCACTGTGCCGAGCAGGCCCAAAAGTAGGGAAAAAATGAGCGCCAGGGCTCTGATCTGCATCGACGGTAGTTTTTAGTTTGAATTTGGTAACACGGCGAAGAAGATACGAGCACACGATTTATTCCGGTCAGTGGATCGCACTTTCAGACGGGGAATCGGTCGCCAACGGTAAGAGACTGTTTTGATCTCAATTGATGGCTTCACTGAAAAAAAGCCGATTTCGGACGATTTCATCCCCAATCAAACGCCACAAACCGACCTTTTCCGCGCCCCGAAGATCTTTTTTCAGCAGAGCCAACGATGGCGTCCCGGGAAGGACGTAACGACTGTGGGTTGCTAGAATCCGTCCGCTTCATCCCTATACGACGTACCCACGCCTGGGGCGTCAGCCCCACGTAAAGCTGCCCCACCGGGTCGTAGATCTGGCGCTTTCCATCCCGCTCCGCCGTTCGGAAATTGTAGGACGGAAGGTTGAGGGGCTGCATCTTCCGCACAGAACAGGCAAAGTGGGGGCTAAGCCGACCGTTTCCTCTCCTTTGGAACCACTAACCGAGCCCGTTGAAACCAATCCTGGTCGAGAAGCTCGGCGTCTGGATCCTCGAGTACGGCACGCTCAATGTCTGCGTCCGTCAAGGCGTCGACTCGCTCCCAGTCCGAATTGGACCCGGAGGATTCGACGTTACGAACAACCTCCTCAAGCGATTTTCTGACGATATTGCTCTCACTCATTTTCTCGGGCTCTCCGTGCCGAAATGATGCGAATAGCTCCGGACCGACGCGTATAAACGACCGTGATGAGTCGCCCTTCAAGTCGACCGACGGCAATCCACCGTTTCTCTCCTTTTCGATCTGAACGTTCTACCAGGTGCGGACGAGCAAAGATCGACGCTGCTCCCTGAAAGGGGATGCCGTGCTTTTCGTAGTTGGTGGCAGCCTTCTCAGCGGCCCACTCAAAGTCCATACTCTGGTTACTTCAAATCTTGGGACTTGAAGGGGGTTCCCGGTCGTCTTGGTGTTCTGCTCCATCCCGTAGATTCGGAAGGACCGAAGTGTAACCGTCTCTCCAGTCTGTTTCTACGTCACGCCGCGAGGCGAACATGCAACCGCTCGGAGCTACCAGGGGGGATTTCGAGATCGTTCCGAAGTCCAGAAGTCACCAAGGGATGACGGGAGGCAGTTCAGGATAATTCACGCCGCCGCCTCGGCCGTGGCTTCCTCCACGACCTCCTCCTGCACGTTCGAC
>CAZSBW010000508.1:0-2481 GCA_964604815.1 uncultured Salinivenus sp.
AAGTTTCCGGCCCTGCACCGTCTTCTGCTGGAGGAGGGATTGATTGACGTGAAGGACGTGGTGGCCCCACGACAGGCCGACTGGGCCGATCTCCGCCGGGCACACACCTCGTCGTATTTGGACCGCCTTGCACGGGGCACTCTCTCCGATCACGCCGAACGTCGCATGGGCCTGCCGTGGTCGAAGCGTCTGGTCTACCGGTCGCGGCTGGCCGTGCAGGGCACCGTCAACGCCGCCTTCATGGCCCTCACGGACGGCGTTGCGGCGAACCTGGCCGGGGGCACGCACCACGCCTTCCCCGATCGCGGCGAGGGCTTCTGCGTGCTCAACGACGTAGCCGTGGCCGTCCGCGTCCTGCAGTCCGCCTGCTGGGCGCGCCGCATCCTCATCGTGGACCTGGACGTGCATCAGGGCAACGCCAATGCCGCCGTCTTCGCCGACGACGACTCGGTGTTCACCTTCTCGATGCACGGGGCCAAGAACTATCCCTTCGAGAAGCCGCCCTCCTCGCTCGACGTGCCCCTCGACGACGACACCGGCGACCAGACGTACCTGGAGACGCTGCAGGCCTACCTCCCCGACACCCTCGACGCCGTCAATCCCGACCTCGTGTTCTACCTCGGCGGCATCGACGTGGCGGCGGACGACCGCTTTGGGCGCACGGATCTCACCCAAGAGGGCCTTCACGCCCGCGACGGCTACGTGCTGGAGCAGATCCGCGCCCGTAACCTGCCGGTCGTGCTCCTCCTTTCGGGCGGCTACGCCGAGACGCCCGCGGCGACGGCCGACCTCCACGCCATCATGCACCGGGAGGCCGCCCGCGTCTTCAACTCGGCCCGCCCCACGCCCTCCTGAATCGCTCATCTGTCGGCGTCCGAGGGCCGGATATGATCCCGAATCTCACGCGCAAACCGACGGAAATTCGAAAGGCGATCCAGCGCGTCGAGCACGAGGGCATCGTCCACGTCCGGACCAGCCGCAGCGACCGTGTCCCGTGCGTCGAGGGTCTGAAGGAGACGATCGACGACCGTTTCTGAGAGAACGCCGTTCTGCCGGAGGAGACGGAAGCAATCCACGGGCTGGTCGGGATCGCCGAGATCGCGCCGGCTGACAATTCCGCAGGCAAGGTCCATTGCAATCTGGACGGTCTCCATAACCCCGTATCGAAGCCCCCACCGGACCGTTTGATCGTCGTCGAGGTCAGCGAGCGTGGTGTTCTGAAAGTGAGAGAGCTCGCGAAGATTTTCCTCCAGCCGGTCGAGTTTACGGGCCTGGTTATTCATGCGCTTGCGTGGAAAAATGCCACACCGCTGCGAAAGAAACAGAAACAAAAAGGAATGCGGGTTCAGCGTTGCTGATACGTCGCGTACAGGATCCGGGGTCGCCCGCTTAGGTCCTCCCGAACGCGAACGTCGGTGAGGCCTTCGTTCTCCAGCACCGCCGCCGCCTCGTCGGCGTAGTCGGCGTGCGTCTCGAAGACGAGCGCCGCGCCCGGTACGCACAGCTCCGGGGCGCGGGCGGCGAGGACACGGTAGAAGCGCAGGGGATCGTCCCCGGCGAAGAGCGCCACGTCGGGGTCGTAGTGGCGCACTACGGGCGGCAGCGACTCGGCCTCCTCGTCGGGGACGTACGGCGGATTGGAGACGAGCAGATCGACGGGCTCCAGGAGCTGATCCGTGGCCTCGTCCGCGAAGAGATCGACCTCGTCGAAGTGTACGTCGAGGCCGAGCCGATCGGCGTTGTCGCGGGCCGCGGCGAGGGCGTCGGGGCTCACGTCCCAGGCGTGCACGTGGGCGTCCGGGCGCTCATGCTTGAGGGCCAGGGCGATGCAGCCGCTTCCGGTGCCCACGTCGAGCACGCGCGGCGCTTCCAGGTCGTCGATCGCGCTTAGCGCCGCCTCCACGACCTCTTCGGTCTCGGGCCGGGGTACCATCACGGCGGGCGACACGTCGATGCGCAGCCCCCGGAAGGACGCGTACCCAAGCACGTGCTGGAGGGGTTCGCCCGCCACGCACCGATCCACCATCTCGATAAATCGTTGGGCGTCGTCGGGAGCGATGGGGCGCTCGGGATGGGCGTAAAGCTGCCCGCGATCGCAGCCCAGCATCTCCGTCAGTAGCCACTCCGCCGTTCGGCGGGGGGCATCCCGCTCCGCTGCCTTAAGCCGCTGGACGGCACGGTCGAGAATGGCCAATCGAGTCGAGGCCGTCGGGGTCTCGTCGTCCGGAGGGGACATGAGTGGGGAAGCGGTCGTCGGAAGGACAGGGCAGCAGCTATCGTCGCACGCGGAAGACCTCAAATTCGCCTGTCGCATCCTTCCAATCGGCCTCCACGTCCTCGACGCGAGCCATGCGGGGGCCCTCGTGGACGGCCTCCAGAAGGTCGTCGAGGGCCCCGCTCGGCCCCTCTGCCTCCAGCCGGACGGACCCATCGCGCTCGTTGCGCACCCAGCCGCTCACCCCGAGTTGACGGGCCCGCATC
>CAZSBW010000509.1:0-2480 GCA_964604815.1 uncultured Salinivenus sp.
AACGAAGGCGAAGCATGACAGTGTGAGGAGCAAGTGAGAGAAACAAGGCGGAGGCACGTTTCCATGCTATACTGAGGAATATCCTCAGGCAAATTATTGGTTACCCGACACAGTCCCAAGCGGTCGAATGAGTCACCACGACGTTGACGCCGAACAGGAAATGAACCGTCTCCTGGCGTCGGGCGGTACGCCGCCGGTGGAAGAAGACCCGTTTCGATTTGGCGACCATCGACTGGCGCCGGAGCGCGTCATTTCTTTGCTCCAGCCGCACATGACCGACCGGCGCCTGCGGCGCATCCGCGAGGTGGTAGGCAACCGCACGCGAACGGTGGTGCCGGTGGTGGAGGGCCTCGTGAACACCGGCAACGTGAGCGCGGTCATGCGCTCGGCGGAGGCGCTGGGCTACCAGGACGTCCACGTGGTGAAGGGCGACAACGAGCGCTACAAGCACTCCCAGCGCACGGCGGGCGGGGCACAGAAGTGGGTCGACGTGTGGCGCTGGGACGGGCCGTCCGCCTTCGCCGCGTCGCTGCGCGAGGCCGGCTACCGATTGGTGGCCACGCACCTCCATGCCGACACGGTGCCGATTCGGGACCTTGACTTCACCGAGCCAACGGCCCTCATCTTCGGCAACGAGGAGGCGGGCGTGTCCGACGCGATGATGGAGGAAGTGGACGCGGCGTGCGTGGTGCCGCTGCCCGGCTTCACGGAGAGCTTCAACGTCTCGGTGGCGGCGGCCGTGGCCCTCTACCACGCCCAGCAGGACCGCCTGGCCCGTCAGGGCCACCACGCTGATCTGAGCGAAGAGGAGCAGATTCGGCTCGTGGCCCGCTTCTGCCTGCGCAGTGTCACCAAACCGGCGCAGATCATCGAGCGCAAGCTGGGCGATGAATCATAGCCCAAACGCTGAGCGAAAATCCCGTGGTCGGAGGTTTTTCCGGACGAGTCCGCTCTGGTCTCGTTGTTCGTTGGAACGTTGAAGGTGGGAGGCTTGGAGAGTTGAGGGTTGGAGACTTGAGGGTTGAGGGTTCGTTTTGCCGTTTCCCTGCGGTGTGTTTGTCTTCGTGGCGGGCCGTGCGTTCAGGGGATCTACTCTGAACCCGAGGCAGCGGACGTGTTGGCGGCGGAGAGGGACTGTAGCCGGGTGCGCACCGACGCATCCGCGCTCTCCCACTGATCGGTGAGAGTGGCGCGAGCCTCGCTGGCGAGCTCCGGTTTGCCGGCCCGTTCGGCGGCCTTCGCTTTCCCTATGAGCGACAGCGCGCGGTCCGGGTAGCGATCCAGCGTCGCCTCGAACTGCGTGAGCGCATCGGCGGGACGGTTGAGGGCCAGGAGGACCTCTCCGTACAACTCGTGTGCCGGCTTCGGGGGGAACGGGGGACCAAACTCCAGCGGCTTCTCCGCTTCGAGGGCCGCCGCCTCCTTCAAATGCGTGATGGCCTGGTCGGTGTTGCCCTCCTCCATCGCGACGAGCCCCTCCAACTCCTTCACCTGAATGCGCAGATCCTTCTCGGCCGAGTCGCCGAGGGCCGATTGGGCCTTCGTCAGTGCCGTTCTGGCGGTCGAAAGAGTTCCTTGCTTGGCGGCGGCGAAGCCGCGCCCGGTGTGGACCGTAACGGCGCCACGATCCAGCGAGTCCACGGTAACGTTCATCGCGTCCAGCAGCCCGCCGAGCTGATCCCACTGCCGCGTCTCCACGACGTAGGCGACCGGCAGGTACCACCGCATGTAGTCGGCATAGCCGTGGGTGACGGCCGGGTCGGTCGCGTGGGTCTTCGTGGTGGTCAAGACGGAGCGGGCGTCCTCGTGGCGGCCCTGCTGCAGGCGGGCGTAGTGGAGCCAGTGCAGCGCGTGGAAGCCGCCGCCGCTGAGGCCCGCGTTCGCCTCTTCGGCCTTTGCCTTCGCGGCCTCGTACGAGTCCACGTTCGACTGTGCGCCCTTCGTCCACTTCCCGAGGGCGAAGAAGATGTGCGACGGCATGTGAAGAGCGTGAGGGGCGGCCGGTGCAATGTCGGCGTAGACGCGGGCCGGGCGCAGACCAAGCGGCGCGTGCACCGGGTCGTCGTAGGCGTGGATCAGATAGTGGGCAGCCCCCGGATGCTGCGGGTTCTCGTCGAACACCTCCTCTACAACCGCCGCCGCCCGCATGTAGGTCTCAAAGTCGCGCCCCTCGTGGGCCGTGCCGAGAATGGAGAGCGCGTGAAAGGCCTGCGCGTCGAGGTCGCCGGGGTATTGCTCGGCCAGGCCGGCCATTGCATTTCTATACGCGTCGTCGCGCATTTCTTTGCTCATCGGATCGTCGTTGCCCGCTCCGTAGAGCACGTGGAGCGTGCGAAGGTACGCTTTTTCGCGCTCGGTGGACGCCTTCTTCACCTGCTTCGCCGGCGTCGGAGCCAAGTCGCGCAGGGCCTTAAGCGCTGCCTCGCGGTCCTGCTCCATCCAGATGGGATGGTTGTGCGTCATGGCCTCGCCCCAGTGCG
>CAZSBW010000510.1:0-2475 GCA_964604815.1 uncultured Salinivenus sp.
CGCAGCGAGTCGACGTGGGCGCTGAGGGAGTCGAGCCCGGCGAGGGCGCCCGCGTCGAGCGAGTCGACGGTGGTCTGGAGCGTGTAGACGGGCGTGGCGTCGAGGCTGTCTGCCGTTCCCGTCACCTGCACGGTTCCGCCGGCGAGGGAAAATCGGCCGTCGACCGTGGTGCGTCCCTGCTCCACCCCGACGGCCAGCTGCCCCTCCGGAAGTGCCGCGTCGTTGATCTGCGAGTTGGCGAACGAGAGATCCGCGTCGAGAGTGAGAGCCGAGACCGAGGCCCCGCGTCCGCTGGCAGACAGCGTGCCGGACAGGGTGGTCGTAAGGCCGGGACGATCGGCGAGCGCGCCGGCGTCGAGCGCCTCGAACGTTCCCTCTGTGACCCGGTAGGTCGGCGTCGCGTCGAACGGGCGGGCGGTGGCCGCGATCTGAGCCCCGCCGCCGGGCACGTCGAGCGTGAGGGTCGTGCCGAGCCGTCCCTCTCGGAGGCGCAGGTCGAGCGAGGCATCGTCGATGCGCTGCCGGTTGACGCGGGACGAATCGAGGGTGAGGCCGGCGTCGACGGCCATCGTGGCGGGATCAGTGCCTTGCACCGTTCCCTGCACCGAGCCGTGCAGGCGGCTCGACTGCGTCGTGTCCGCGAGGAAGGGGCCAATGTCGAGGTTCCGGAAGCGGCCCTGGGTGAGCTCGACGGTGGGCGTGGGGGCGAAGGGCTGGCCCGTCATCGCGAGGGTCCAGGTGCTGCCATTGAGGGACGCGCTGGTTTCAGCTGTGAGCCGGCCCCCGTCGAGGGTCGCAGTCGCGGACAGGGACGACAGCCGGTGCGGGCCGTAGAACGAGTCGCGCAGCGTGAGCTCGGCGTCGAGGCGCATCGTCTCCGGAGTAAAGCCCCGCCCCGCAATCCGGCCGGTGCCCGAGAGGCGGCTCGCGGTGGTGTCGCCCACGAACGCCGCCGCGTTGAAGCGGTCGAGCCGGGCCGCCGTCAGGGCGAAGCGCTCCGTGCCGTCGAGGGCCGCAAACCCGGCGGCCTCGACTGTCCCGGCCGGCAGGGTGAGCCGCCCGTCGAATTCGGCCCGATCAGGGTCCAGAGAAATCCCCAGTTGGCCGTCGACGACGTCCTGCGTGCCGACGCGGGACGAGTCGAGCTGCGTCGTCAGGTCCACCGTCTGCCGGTTTGTGCCGAGGGCGCGGCCCCGTACGTCGGTGGTGGCCGCCAGGGTGCTTTCGACGCCCGCGTCGGGCGCGAAGGCAGCCACGTTGAGTCCCCGGACGTGGACCGTGGCGTCCACCGAGGGGGCCTCGTCCAGCGGACGGGCGCGTCCGGTGGCCCGGAGGCGCGCCTCGTTGAGGATGCCTTGGAAGTCGAGCGTCGCCGCACCGTTGCGCAGCGTCGACGCAAGGGTCATCTCGGAGGCGCGCAGGCCGGCCCACCGCGTGTCGGACACACGCCCGTCCACCGAGCCGTCGAGGGCATCGAGCGACGGCCCCTCGGCGTCCACGGACAGGGTCGCGTTGAGGCGGTTCTGAGACGAGTCGGGCGGGCCGAGGAGGCTGGTCGTGAGGCGATCCACGTCGGCGTCGAGGCGGTACTGAAGAGGCGGGCCCTCCGGGGTCGTCGTCGCGGTTGGCGTCACGTCTGCCGACGCCGTGACGACGCCCCCACCACTGAACCTGGCCTCGGCCGACGCGAGCAATCGCCGGCCCGACCCGCGTCCCTGCACGTCGAGCCGAACCGTTTCCCGCGGGTCCACCGCGAGCGCCGGGGCGACGAGCGTGAGGTCGCGCAGGGCGAATGGGGTGGCCCGAAGCCGAAACGACGCGTCCTCGACCGTGCCCCCGGGCCCGGACGGCAGGCGCACCGACCCGTGCCCCCGAACGCGGCTGCGGGGGGAGTCGAGGTGGAGGGTGTCGAGCGTGGCGGCGGTGGCCGAGAGCGCGCCCCGGGCAGCGAGGCGCAGGTCGGCCGTGTCGCCCGGCAGGCGGCCGCGGAGGCCGAGGGTATCGAGCCGACCGGCAAGGACCGTGTCGGCCCGAAGGTCCCGAGCGCGGAGCTGAAGCGCGCGAATCTGAGCCGTCGAGTCGCGTCCCCGGGCGTAGAAGGCCGCCGCGAACGATCCCCGCGTCACCCGCATCGCGTCGATCCGAATCGGCATCGCAGCGCTCGTGTCGGCCGCGTCCGACGCCGGAAGCCTTTGCATCCAGTCCCACGTCGAGTCGGCAGCCTGCCGCATCGTGACCGCCGGTCCGGCCACCGAGAGCCGCGACACGTGCAGGCGCCCCCGGAGCAGGGGCCACAGGTGATAGCGCGCGGCGAGCGTGTCGACGTGGGCCATCCGCGCGGTCGAGTCCGGCCTCCCGTCCGTGCGGGTGAGCGTCACGTTCGTCAGGCGGAGGGAGCGCACCCAGTTCCCCGACGCGCGCTCGACCGTCAGTTCCGTGTTCGGCAGCGGATTGGCAGAGCGGGCGAGCCACTGC
>CAZSBW010000511.1:0-2468 GCA_964604815.1 uncultured Salinivenus sp.
TCACCTCGCCGTTCTTCATGACGGCGCCCATGCCCCAGAAGGCGGCGTACGTGTACTCAGAAGGCATCAGCGGCGTCCCAATTCCGGAAAAGCCGTGGAGGATGTGATTGGTTACGACGCCCCCGAAGGTCGGAAACTCCGGCCCGGCCGAGACGACCATCTCGCAGCAGCGCACCGAGTAGGTGTTGCCTTCCTTGTCTTCCCAGGAGGCTTTCATTTTCACCTCGTCCTCGGTGTTGGCCGCGTCGGTGGCCGTCACGTCGGTTCCCTTCAGCATCAGGTTGCCGTTCGCCATCGTCGTGTTCTTGTCGCCGAAGGGCGTTTTTCGTTTAAGCGACGTAAACTGTCCGCCTTCCGTGTTGCGGAACGGGACGGGGACGCCTGTGATGCCCGGCGTGCCCGTAAAGGCGAGGGGCATTTTCGGCGTGCCGAACACGTCGCTGTCGAGCTCGCGGTTGTCGGGAAGCGCCACGAAGACCCCACCGCTGTTCTGCTTGACGGTGAAGGAGATGGGGCCACCCAACAGCTCCATTGGGTCTTCTACGCCGCGGTGGGCTTCCAGGTAGCCGTCGGCCTGGTTCATCTTCTGAAGCTGCATGAGCATTTTCTTCTGCTTCTTGCTCATCTTGTCCTGAGCGTGGAGGGGACCGGCCAACAGCGGAAGAAGTAGGGCTGCAAATAGGACTGCTATTCCTCCTCGCAGCGGCGATCCGAGGAGGCATCCGCGCGAACGCTTGGAAAGCAGGGGCAGTGTATCGATCATAAGAGAAGGAGAAGATTTGTGTTTGTGAGCGAAATCATCGGAAGTCGACGAAGCAGGCAAGACATCTCCATCGAGGAATTCCGTCACTGGATGATTTTTGCCCGCCTGACCAACAGCTAGTGTCAAAAATATCGACTCCGTTACACGCCTCAACAGTTTTTCGCATCCGCTGAAAAATTATTGACACTATTCTTGCTGATTGCCCCGAGGTGGACACGGGTCCAAAAACAGCGTCTTGGGACGAAGGGCCGTTCTCTCTCGGTGAAGCAGGCTCCACCAGGGACCGCCCCCATAGAGATGACTTCCCTTTCGAAGCACGTTACTTCCCCCTGTCCCCTTTTAGTTCGAGGGGTTCCCAATCAGGCCTTCCATGGTCGGCCAGGTGCCAACTTCGCCCAGAGGGGGGGGCGGCAGGCTACGTCTCACACGCCGGCGGATCGCCGAAAAAGACCTCCTCGTCGATTCGCTCTACGAAGGTCTGAATCTTCTCGGCGCCCCGAAGCACCGATTCGGCCTCTCCGTCCCGAAAGACGATGAGGGTAGGGACCGTTTCCACACCGAGGGAGCGCACCGCCTCGGGATCCTCTCGCACGTTGAACGTGCCCACCACCCCGGTGCCGTTGATCCGACAGGCCAGATCGTCGATCGTGTCGAGCGTGGCGCGGCAGGCCGTGCAACGGGGTTCCCAGAAGTCGACCACGACGGGCGCGTCCGCCGGCTGGGCGTCTATGGTTTCGCGCAGATCGTCCAGAGTGAAGGTGCGAGCGTTTTCGATGTCGGGCATGGGTAGAGATGGTTTGAAATGAATTCAAGTTCGTACCTCGGTAGGCGTCTTCACTCCGTCGTTACAGCAGGCCATCAGCGGGCAAGAAGCGTGCCTGACGGGAAGCGGAGGGCCGCTATGCGGCGTCGAGCGTGCGGTCGAGGTTGTAGGCGGCGCTGATGAGGGCCAGGTGCGTAAAGGCTTGCGGAAAGTTTCCCAGTGCCTCGCCGTGGGTGCCGGTTTCTTCAGCGTAAAGACCCACGTGGTTGGCGTAGCCGAGCATCTGCTCGAAGATGAGGCGGGCGTCCTCCAGGCGCTCCGGCTCGGCCTGGCTGGCCCGGGTGAGCGCCTCTACAAGCCAGAACGTGCAGATGTTGAACGTGCCCTCGTCGCCTTCCAGCCCGTCATTCGTCTCGTCGGTGTTGTAGCGATAGACGAGCCCATTCGACACGAGACCTCCGTCCTCGGGCGATTGGAGCATGGCGTCCAGCGTGTTCAGCAGGCGGTCGTCGCCGGGCGAAATGAACCGCACCAGTGGCATCATGAGATTTGATGCGTCAAGGGCCGTGCCGCCGAACTGCTGGGTAAAGGCCTGTCGGTCGGGATTCCACCCCTTTTCCATGATGGCCTCGTAGATGTTGTTGCGGCACTGCTGCCAGCGGTGCTCGTCGGCAGGCAGGGACCGTTTGCGGGCGAGGCGCAGGCCCCGGTCGACGGCCACCCAGCACATGAGCTTCGAGTACACGAAGTGCTGCTGTCCCCCGCGCACCTCCCACACCCCCTCGTCGGTCCGCTGCCAGTGCTCGCAGACCCAGTTCACGAACGTGCGCACCGACTGCCACATCTCGTACCCGATGGGCACGCCGTACTTGTCGTGCAAGTAGATGGCGTCGATGAGCTCGCCGTAGATGTCGAGCTGGAGCTGGTCGTAGGCCCCGTTGC